>CAMJAP010000066.1 GCA_946403625.1 uncultured Lachnospiraceae bacterium | reverse complement strand
GACAGTTTTCTCGCGGTGCCTTCGCAAGAAGTTTGTTCCACCGGCGCATCCCCTCTAAACCGACTCGCCCTTGCAAACTTGCTTGCTCGTGCCTAAAAGAACGGGGCACGAGCTGCGCTTCGAACAGATGCTGCGGGCGAGTGGGGGATGCTTGGTTTCACAAACTGCTGCGGCAATGCTTCGAAAACTGCTTTAGCCGTTCCGGCTCCGGGTCGAGATGGTAATCCGCGCGTCAGGAGATTTCGTCCAGCGCGATGACCAGTTTCACCTCGCCGATGCCCATCCCCAGGTCCTTGGCGATGGCCATATCGGAACGTCCCATGCGGTGCATCTCCAGGATGCGCGCATTGTTATTCTTTGTGGTTTCTTCGCCGGGTGCGAACTGCAGTGATACGCTGTCCTGCTTCAGCAGTTCCTCCGGAATGCTCATCTGCTCGCCCTGCTTGGACGGTTTCCTGCGACTGCTGCTGCCGGATTTCGCCGATTTCTTCGGTGCCTTCTTTGTGGTCTTTTTTGCCGGCTTTTCTTCTTTTTCGCTCTCCGCCGTTGTATCTTCCGATTCCGCGGCATCGGTTTCTGCCATCATCGCATCCATAGCAGCATCGGCCGTATCCGAAGCGCTGTCATTCATTTCTGACATTGAATCGAGGCTTTCCGGATCGGTCTCCTGTAACAGACTCTGCAGAAACTCCGCGTCTTCCGCAGGCAGCATCTCTTCTTCTGCCGGCTGTGTCACGCATTCCGCTTCTACTTTTAATGCCTCCAATGCTCTGGCTCTGGATTCCCGCTCTTCCGATTCTGCCTCGGCCTTCAACGCATCCAGCGCCTGCGCTTTTGCCTCACGTGCTTCCTCTTCGGTATTGTCAGTAATCGTTTCGTCCGGTGCTGCTTCTTCCGGCTCCTCGTCTTCCTCCGGCTCCCATCTGGCTTCCGAGATCCCGGTTACGGAAGTAACATCCTGTGCCAGTTCTTCGGTAGCCGCACGAAGCAGTGCTTCCATCTTTTCTTCTTCGGAAAGGCCCGCATATTCGTCTTCCCCGGAAGTTGTCGCCGTTACCTCTTCCCACTCCGATCCGATGCCCATCTCACGAAGTTCCTGTTCGGTCATTCCCATAAAGCCCTTCGAATCTGTGGTCTCCGTCTGCGGAAAATCCGATTTGCCGAAGATTTCTTCCAAAGAGGAAAACGATTCTTCGGTCGTCTCCCGTTCCTCGTTCTCCGCAAAAACATCCGCGGAAGGAACTGTGTCATCCTTTTCCTTCAGCGACTCCCGAAAGCTGGCCAGATTCTCTGCCAGGCGTTCCTCTGCGCCGCGTCTGGGGGTTGTATCGGCGTCCTCACCATCCTCCGATACAAATTCGTTTACCAAATCTTCAAAGATCTCTCCCGGCACTTCGACCGCATCTTCCGCATCAAAGCGCTCTTCGGCAGGAGCGGTTCTTTCTGCTGTTTCCTGCATCAGGCGTCTGGCATCGATCATTTTTTCTTCGGCACTCACTGCGGTACGCCCGGCCTCTTCGGCACGGTCCGCGGCATCTTCCGCCAGTTTCATCGCGTGGTCGGCCAGATCATAGGCTTCGTTGGCACGCACATTGGCATCTTTGGAAGCCTGGTCCGCACGGTTCAGCAACTCGGTCAGTTCCTCTTTGCTCTTGTGCAGCATATCCGAAAGAAAGACCACCTGATTGTGGCTCTGGTTGATCTGATCCAACACGGTGTCCGAATATTCACCGACCGCCAGGATCTTTTCGTTTGCGATCTTTTCCAACGAACGCTCGGTCTTCTCCATGGAATAATCCAGCGTCTCCTTGGTCATATCGCCGATCTTCTGACGGGACAATTCCACCTCGTCATCAAACAGCTGCTGCAGCTCTTCCTGTGAAATGCCCTCTCCCGGTTCTGCCGTTTTTCCGTCCGGCAGGAAAAAGCTGATGACAAAGGCCGAAAGCCCTCCCACCAGCATCAGAATTTCCATTGTTGTCATGTTTTTTAACTCCCGAAATCTTTTTAAATCTTAACATCGAAGGCGTGCGTGCTCTTTACGATCACACGATCCTGCAGTTGTTTTTTCTTGCGGTTGCGTCCGCCGTCTCCGCCGTAACCGCTGCCTTCCCGTTCATCGGTATCCGTGTCCGTTCCGGCATCTTCTTTTTTGTGTACCAGGTTCACTTCTTCTTGTGCATCCTGTTCCACCTGTTCCTGCTGCTGATTCTGAAAGATCGCGCCCCGTTCATTCTCATGATGCTGTAGCTGCTGATAGTCCTGTGTCCGCCCGACCATCCCATTCAATTCGACGATCCCGATTGCCATAGGCCTCGCACCTCCTTTGCAGGCTACTATTGTACCCTATTCTTTCGCATCTTACAATGCCGTGATCCGCACATCCCCCTTACTTTTGACAAACCTGCTGTATTTTACCACATTTTTGATGATCATGGAAACATCGGAAATAGCAATTACTACTCCCGGGTAAACCTCGCCGGTCACTTCCACCGCCGCATTCTCCCCTTCTGCCATCTGCCCCTTCAGCACTTCCAGTTCCTCATTTGCCGTGGTAAATTTTTCCTGCGCTGCTTTGATCGTTGCCGCCACGCTCTGCAGCTGCTTGATCTGATCCGGTCCCATCTTCACCCCGGCCGCTATTTTTTTCTTTGCGGCTTCCAGCACGGGCACGAGTTGCTTGATGTTTTTCTGCGCTTCTGTGATCTCCTTGGTCAGCACGCCCATCCGCGTGATCGATTTGGGATCCACGCCGACGGTCACACGGGTATCCGCACCCATATGCGATCCCAGAGTCCGCACACTGATCTTGCTCAAAGCCACTACTTCTCCGCCGGTAATAAATCCCTTGTGATTCATTACATTGATCTCCGTGCCGGCATGCACATCGGAATGCAGGATGGAATTGGTCTCCACATAACCGCCCGCTTCCACCTTACAGTTTTCGATAAATTTGGAAACAATATTTCCGCCGGCTTTCAAAACGCCTTTGCCCATACCGTTGATCCCGCGGACCAGGATAATGTTCCCGCCGGCTTCCAGCTGCGCGCCTTCCACCACACCACGCACTTCAATGTCGCCATCAGTCTTCACACGGAAATTGGTATTCACATTGCCTTCCACCACAACATTACCGCTGTATTCGATATTACCGGTGGAGTTATCGACATTATTGACCTGCATAACATCCGAGACAAATACCTTGCCGCCAGTCAGCGTCACATGGCCGTCCACCCTCGAAAGAATGGACAGTTTGTCTTCGGATAACTGGATATTCAGACCATAGGAAAGAGATGCCCGCTTAACATCTCTGGGGCGCAGCGTCACGCCGGTCACATCATGCCCTTCCTCACCGCGTACCTCCGGTGTCAGCGTTGCCAGTACCTGTCCCACCTTGCAGGGGTTCACCAGGTTCAGATTGAAGAAATCCACGGTACCGTCTTCGTTCAGTGTCGGCCGGATCCGGTTGTCCGTATTGAAATGATAGGTAATAAAGGCATCCGAGCCTTCCGTTGCCGGCGTGCCCTTTGCGATCACATACTCTTTGCAGTACTCGCGATTTTTCAGAAAATCGTCCACCACTGCTTCATCCACACCGTAGACAACCTTTGCCAGACGGCATTCGCTGTATATGCCTTCTTTATCCAGCAGGCGTCCTCCGGTTGAAGGCGGATAAAAACGGGCCGTTGCTTCCATACGGTCCAGGCTGACCTCGATGATGCTGCACTCCGCAACCGGCAGCATTTTTTCGGCAGACAACGGGATCATCTGACCGGCCTGGTATGTTTTGTAATACTTACCCAGCGTGGCCACATCATAGGTCACTTTTTTATAGGCCAGATATTGCAAAATCTCCGGCAGCTGCGGCCATTCACCGCCGGCTCCCGGAAACATCTGCAAAAAAGTCCCTTTTTCATGTAACACTAACTGGAAATACGCGTTTGCCCCCATAGCGACCCCTTATACTATATTTTTTTTGTGAGGATCCCGACATATTCGCCCAGCCGTCCGCGCATCTTTTCCAATGCTCTGGTATGCAGCTGCGAAATGCGGGATTCCGATACTTCCAAAATACTGGCGATCTCCTTCAGCGTCAGTTCTTCATAGTAGTAAAAGGTGATCACGCTTCGTTCTTTTTCCGTAAGCGATTCCAGTGCTTCCACCAGCATCTGCTTGAGTTCCGATTTGTCCACCACTTCTTCCGGCGATGCAAATCGATGTCCCAGCGAATTTTCATTGGTCACATCGCTGCCGGCTTCCATAAACTCGTTTAACGAAACCACATTGGTCAGTTTCATCTGCGACTGCCATTCCAGCAGTTCATCGTCGGTGATCCCCAGTGCGGCGGCGATCTCTTCATCCGTTGCCGGACGTCCGGTCGACGTCTCGATCTCCTTCATCACATTGTCGATCTGTTTCTGCCGCTGACGGATGGTTCTCGGGATCCAGTCGTTCTTGCGGATCTGATCCAGGATCGCACCGCGGATACGCAGGGATGCGTAGGTTTCAAACTTGATCCCCTTGCGTGTATCAAATTTATCGATCGCATCGATCAGTCCGAAGATACCGTAACTGGACAGTTCTTCAAACTCCACGGTTCCGCCCAGATACATAGAAAGGCGCCCCGCTACCAGTTTCACCAGCGGAGCGTACTCCAGGATCAGCTTCTCCCGCAGATCCGTCGATCCCAGTCTGGTATAATCCTCCCAAAGTCTTTTTCTTCCGGCCTCGTCCATAGTTTCTCCCCCAAATCACGGTATCCTTAAAAATCGTCGTTATTCCCCTTCTCCACCAGGTCACCGTTTTCTTCAAAGTAATCCATATAATTCATCGACATATTGAACTGATCCACAATGCTTTTTACGATGGTCCCGAGGATTGCAAACCCCAGCATCGCAAGAAACAGTATCGTCAAAAGCTCCGTCATCGGCATCTTTTGCAGCAAGCAGAATCCCAACGCCACGGTTCCGCCTGCCAGCATAAACAACGATGGCAGGAGCTTTGTCTTCAGATTGTTCCGTTTCTCCGGAACGTATGATTCTTTTCCGTCTTTATCTTCCATTGTACTTCACATATCGGCAGCCGTATCAGATCACCTGTACCGCCTTGCCTACCGCCTTTACTTCATAATTTCCGGTCTCCGGATCAAAGGTCACCGTACGCCCGTAGTTTGCACCGCAGTCTTCTGCAAGGATCGGAATCCCCAGCGCTTTTAAAGCCATCTTGGAAGCCGCCACATTGCGGTCACCGATCCCGGTCAGTTCCGATTTGGACTGGAAGGAGAACATCGTTGCGCCGCCGGCGATCTTGGCCACCATACGGCTGCGCATTGCCCCCATTTTTTCCAGACGGCGTACCAGTTCCGGAATACCGGTATCTGCAAACTTTGCCAGATTTGCATTGGATTTTACTTCCTTACTGTTCGGAAGCATCACGTGCACCAGTCCGCCGATCTTGTTCTGTTTATCGCGGATCGCGATCCCGACGCAGCTTCCCAGTCCGATCGTTGTGATCTTGTCGGGCGGCCTGCATACATTCATGTCCGCGATTCCCACTTTTATTACTTCAGCCATAGCATACCAGCTTTCGATGATTGTTTCGACAATACGCTAAGTTCAACCTCTGACTCTCAAAATCCGAGTGCGTGCAGGATCTTTTCGTCCGATTCCTCATCCGGTACCAGGATAAAGTAGCCGGACATTTCATCGTTATCCGCAAAATCCGTCTGGATCAGCAGCATCTTATCCGATACCGCGCCAAACTCGATCGCCGGAACCGAAAGGATCGCACCGGCCATATCGATGCAGATATCCGGCACGGAAGGATAGATCGTCAGGTTGGTCAGTGTCGAAAGGGAATTGAGATACGCTCCGGTGATCACGTTACCGATCTCTTTCAGCGCCGACAGTTCCATTTCGGAAAAGTCGTCTCCCTCCGGCGGCATTCCCATCAGTTTCTGCACCATCGCACGTGCCGACTCTTTTTTCTGCACGAACATGATGCTGCCGTGGATATCTCCGTCTACCACCAGATAGATGCCTGCCACCAGCTGTTCCTCACCGCCCAGCGTCGTGCCGACTTCCTTGAACTCCATCAGCCGCACCTTCGGCACCATCATATCCACACGGGTTCCCAGCATCGTGGACAACGCCGTTGTTGCATTTCCGGCACCGATATTTCCGATCTCCTTGAGCACATCAAAGTACTGGTCGGACATCTGCTCAATTGTCATTCCCGTCGTCTTATTGGAATCGCCCATACGGTTCCTCCTACCTTCCCTAAAAAACCTTTACAGTCCCTGCAATACCAGATCCATATCCAACAGGGTGATCAGGCCGTCTTCGTGTTTTCCGATGCCCATTGCATATGCCCCTCTGTCTTCACCCCGGTCAAAGCCGACACGCTCGATCTCTGCCGTGGACAGATTCACGACTTCTTTCACGGAATCTACCAGCACGCCGATGGCTTCATGTGCTTCCATCTTGATGATGATAATACGCGTGTCCTTGGTGATCTCGTCCTTCTGCAGTCCCATCTTGAGGCGCAGGCTCAATACCGGGAGCACTTCACCGCGCAGGTTGATCACGCCTTTAAAGTAATCCGGTACCTGCGGTACTCTGGTGATCTGCTGCATACGCACGATATTGTCGATGTACTTGATATCGATACCATACTGTTCATCACCGATGCGGATGACGATATACTGAACGATCTCGTTTACGTTTGTACTCAATTCATTTGCCATAGCCCTATTCTCCTCACTTTATTATTTAAATGAGTGCGTTGGAGTCGATGATCAGTGCCACCTCACCATCGCCAAGAATTGTTGCACCGCTGATAAATTTGCACTTGTTCATATATTTGCCCATGGACTTGATAACGATCTCCTGCTGTCCGATCAGCTCATCCACGATCAGGCCGGCCAGTTTATCGCCCTTCTTCGCGATCACGACCACCATATCCGCTCCCGGATTGCGCTTGGATTCGGTCTCCAGGATGTTGTCCATACGCAGCAGCGGGATGACCGTACCACGCAGGTTGATCACTTCCTTGGACTCTACGGTCTTGATATCCTTCGGGCTGACATTTTCAATGGTCTGGATACCGGAAAGGGCGATCGCATATTTCTCGCCGCCGACCACAACCATCAGTGCCTGAATGATCGCCAGAGTGAGCGGCAGGCGGATCGTAAAGGTCGTTCCTTCGCCCAGCTTTGTCTTGACATCCACTTCACCGGAGAGTGCTTCGATCTTGGATTTTACAACATCCAGACCAACGCCTCGGCCGGACAGGTCGGATACCTGCTTTGCCGTCGAGAAACTCGGCATAAACAGCAGGTTGATGATGTCGGAATCATCTGCCGCATACGCCTGCTCTTCCGTCATAACACCGCGCTCGATCGCCTTCTGGCGTACGCGTTCTACATCGATACCGTTACCGTCATCCCTTACTTCGATGACTACGTTATTACCGTCCTGATATGCATCCAGGAAAATGGATCCGCATTCCGGCTTGCCCTTTGCGATACGTTCTTCCGGCATTTCCAGACCGTGGTCTGCGGAGTTACGCAGCATATGCATCAGCGGATCGCCGATCTCATCGACCACGGTACGGTCAAGTTCGGTTTCCTCACCGGACATATACAGTTCCATCGGCTTGTTGAGCTGTTTGGAAATATCGCGGATCATACGCGGGAATTTGCTTACCACGCTTTCGATTGGCACCATTCGAACCTTCATTACGGACTCGTGCAGGTTCGTGGTCACGCTCTCCAAATATTCGATCTGCTCGTTCAAACCGTTGCCGGAAGCACCTGCGCTGGTGGCTGTACTTACCAGGGAGTTCTTTGCGATGATCAACTCGCTGACCAGGTTCATCAAAGAATCCAGTTTTTCGATGTCGACACGAACGGTACGGTTGACTGCCGGCTTGGTTCCCTTCTTGGCATCGGGCTTTGCCGGTGCAGCCTTCTCCGGTTTCTTCTCCGCCTTCTTTGCCACCTCGTTCTTGACCGGTGCAACTGCCGTTGTGGTCTCGGCAGGCTTTGCCTCTGCCTTGGGTGCCTTCTTTGCCTTTTCTTTCTTTTCCGGTACCGGCTCCGGTGCAGGCGCTGCTGCTCCGGCAAACGGTGCCCCCTTCGCATCCGCGATCTCGGATACGGACTTGATCGCGCTCAAGATCGTATCCAAAGGTGCCTCGGTTGCTATAACCAGAGAAAACTCCAATTCAAATTTTTCATCCTCAATATCCTGCGTGCTGGGATTGGCCGCAACGATCTCGCCGTGTTCTTCGATGGCTTTGAATACCAGGAAGGCACGTGCTGCTTTCAACAGACAACTTTCCTGTACATAAACCGTCACGCCGTAGATCTTTTTGTTTGCCGTCATCGCGTCTTCCAACGCTTTTTGCTCTTCTTCGTTCAGCTCGATCGCATCCCAAGCGCCGCTGCCGCCGCCATCGGCTGCAGGTGCTGCTTCCGGAGCTGCTGCAGGTGCTTCGGCTGCCGGTGCCGATTCCGGCTCCGCGCCCTTGTTTTCCAAGATCGCATTCAGTTCCTTGATGATCGGCTCATTGTCATTATCGCCTTCATCTGCGGTTTCCTGAATCGTGGTCACATATTCTTCAATGGCGTCCAGGCAACGGAACAACACGTCTACCATAGCCGCATTGACTTTCAGATTGCCCTCACGCACCTCGGAGAAGACGTTCTCCATGTCGTGTGTCAACGTCTGCATGCGCTTGTAGCCCATAGTGCCGGCCATGCCCTTCAGCGTATGCGCCGCACGGAAGATCTCGCTGATGGTTTCCGGATTTTCCGGATCCTGTTCGAGATTCAGTACGCTGGTGTTCAGATTCTGCAGGTGCTCCTTGCTCTCATCAAGGAAAATGTCTAAATACTGACTTACATCCATGTCTCTTCTCCTTTATGAACTTTATTTGGTGCCCCGACTCTGAAAAAGCAATCGGCAAACCTTCGTGTGCTGTTTCGCAGATAATGTCTTCAGCTGACGCCTACATTACTTGCGATGGACTGTGCGATCTGGTCCAGATCCACCACCTCGTTGACCAGCCCCGTTGCTACGATACTGCCCGGCATTCCGTTGACGACGCAGGATTTTTCATCCTGTGCAATGATGTAGGTACGCTTGGATTTCACCAGGTTCTGTATGCCTTCCGTTCCGTCATGTCCCATTCCGGTCAGGACTACGCATACGACTGTGTGATACGGACTGTTCACCAAAGACTCGTACATATAGTTGGCACAGGGCTTTACGCCTTCCCGGTTGGGTTCGTCCGAATACCGGATCCTGCCCTTGCCTCGTGCATCTTCGTAGTTCAGATGTGCACCGCCTTTGGAGATATATACATGTCCTTTTTCCAGGTACTCACCGTCTACTGCTTCGCTGACGGTCACTTCACTCATTGCGTTCAGACGATCTGCCAGGGATTTGGTAAAACCGACCGGCATATGCTGTACGATCAGAACCGGTGCATCCAGGTTCTTCGGTAGTCTGGGGATCACAGATTGCAGTGCCTTGGGTCCTCCGGTAGAGCTTGCAATGGCTACCAGTTTGTTGCCTCTGCCTTCTCTGGGTACTTTGGTACTGTCTACCTTTACAACGGTCCCCCCGGGCCGGATCATTACAGTGTTTCGGAAAATGCCGCTGGAAGCTTTACGGTTGGAAAAAACCACAGCCTCCAAAATGTCAAAGAATCGTTTGATAAAATCCTGGTCTTTCGAATAGATCGCATTCTGCGGTTTTTGAATGAAGTCAACAGCTCCCAGTTCCAAAGCATCCAGAGTGACCTTTGCTCCCTCGGTCGTCTCGGTGGAAAGCACCATCACCCGCTCCGGTCTGCCCATCTTCTTAAGTTCCTTTAAGAATTCCAGGCCTCCCATACGCGGCATATTGATGTCGGTAACGATGCCGTCAAATTGTTTGGTTTCCAGGAGTTTCAGCGCTTCAATGCCGTTATTGGCCATTGCCTCGACTTGATATCTGCTGTCAGAATTGATTATATCACAGACCACTCTTCGCGTGAGTGCAGAGTCATCAATAATTAGGATTTTCTTTGCATCCATAGTCTTTTTCCCCCACCCTTCATTTGTTACATATCCCCCAAAATATGTAAATATTGTACCACAAAACCACTGCAAAATACAATATTTTTTTGCATTTTTACTACATTCCCCCTCATCCGCCCTACGGGCACCTTCTCGCAAAATAAAAAAGAGTGCTCCTCACTCAAGGTTGCACTCTTTGTACTTTTTCTGTTTCTCAGCAGCTTTGTCCACTGCACTTCCACACGCTTTTCGCGGCTTGGCTCAAGTTGCTTTATACCCCGCTCTGGCGCTTGCGGGTCTTGCGCTCTTCCTCAAAGATGAAGCGGATGATCTCTTCCCGCGCTCCGTTCTCCATATACAAAAACTGTCCGCGGTATTCCCGATTGGCCGGCTGGTTCGGCATCCTCTCTGCCGTGATCACACGGATCACCGCATCATAGGTGCGTCTTCCGTCCTTCAGATCCAGCACAAAGCGGGTGTGTACCAGTCGTCCCAGTTCGTACTCGGCCTGCGAAACAAATCGCATACCGCCGCCGCTGATGTCTACGATCACGCCCCGTTCGGAAGGCTCTGCCATGATATCCAGTTTGCTCTGTTCCAGATAGCTCTTTTCTTCCCAATCCGGCAACTGTCTCGCCATCGTTCCGATCGCACAGCTGTAACGGAAATATTCACGCCGCTGTTTTTTGGACAGCTCGGTTACCGGTTCCAAAGCCGCGATGGACACGCTGTCATCGTTTCTGCGGTCGATCACTTCGCCGACACAACTGTACAGACCGCGTCCCGCATAAAAGAACATCTCATACTGCGCGCCCTGGGACAAAACGATCACTCTGGACTGTTCCATCGGCATCACGACTTCTACAATGCCGTCATCCGTAACATCATAGACTTTGGTGATGTGATATTTTCTTTCTTCTTTGGTTTCACCGCCCATACTGATCATTTCCAGATCTACGCGGTCACCGGGTCTTACTACATCCAAAATATCAATCATGTCGCTTTTTTGTTGGCCACGATGTGTGAGAAGAACGCAGCCATCCCCCTTTTCTTGATTTTTCCTTCGTTTTCCAGATGCATCAGTTTCTGAGTAATGCGTTCGTACGCCAGCGCGGATTTTGCGTTCGGACTAGCCAGGCTCACCGGCGTCTGCTGCATCACAGCCTGCGCCAGATGTTTATCCTGCGGTACCGCACCCAGATATTCCAACGGCAATCCCAGAAAACGGCTTACCACTACATTCAGTTTTTTAAATAATACTTCCCCTTCATTCTCATTTTCCACACGGTTGGCGATCACCTTGATCTGCGAATTTTCCTTTGCAAAACGCGGGTGCCGGTTGAGCGCCTTGAGCAGCGAATAGGAATCCGTGATCGAGGTCGGCTCCGGCGTGGTGATCAAAAGGATCTCGCCGCTGGCCACCAGAAACTCCAGCACGGCATCGGAAATCCCCGCACCGGTATCGATGATGATCACATCCGCAATGGCATCCAGCTGCGCCAGGTTCTGAATGATATAGGTCAGATACTCACGGCTCAAGTTGGACAGTCCCGCGATACCGGATCCGCCGGAGATAAAGCCCACTTCCCCGGGGCCCCATGTGATGATCTCCGTAATGGACTTGCCCTGATAGATCAGGTCACAGAGATTGTGCTTCGGCACGGTGCCGAACATGATCTCGATATTGGCCAGACCGAAATCCGCATCCAGAATGATCACCCGCTGCCCCAGCTGCTTAAAGTGCAGCGCCAGGTTGATCGCGGTGTTGGATTTGCCCACGCCACCCTTTCCGGAGGTGACGGTGATCACCCGTGCCAGCGGTCGGCTGGTCGGCATCGCATTTGCCTTTATGATGTTTCTGAGCTGTTGTGCCTGATCCATGAATCCTCGTTTTTACAAAATGATTTATTTCGTCGTATAACACCTCATCCGTCGCTTCGCGACACCTGTCTCGCCTGCCGGCTCGGTCCGCGCTAAACGTGTGCCCCCGGCACACAGCGCCCTCAAGGGGAAGGCAAGGTGGCATTATGCTTGATCGGTTAAAAGGCTGCGTGCCACGCTCTGCGGATTGAATACTTCGATATCGTCGGGCACGTTCTGCCCGTTGGTTACATAGCTGATCGGTTCGCCGGTATGCAGACGCAGGTTCAGCAGATTGCCGCATTCCCTGGTCTCATCCAGCTTGGTAAAGATCAGCCGGTAGTCGGTCATTTCTTTATAGGTATCGGCAATCGCCAGCAGATCCTTATACTTGGTCGTCGCGGAGAGCACCAGGTGCCGTTCCGTCGGAACCTCTTCCGGCAATGCCTGCAGGAAGGACATCATATCCTTCTTCTGCTCCTCATTCTTGTGCGAATGTCCCGCCGTATCCACCAGGATATAATCGTAATCCTTATAGCGTTCGTACTGTTCCACCAGTTCCTTCGCTTCGTAGATCACGTGGAACGGAACACCCAGGATATTGGCATAGGTCTTTAACTGGTCCGTTGCGGAGATACGATAGGTATCCGTGGTAAACAGCGCCACGTTCTTGTTCTCCATCAGACGGAAGCGGGATGCCACCTTGGCCAGCGTCGTGGTCTTGCCCACACCGGTCGGCCCGATGAAGAAGACAACCTTGGCTCCTTTTTCCGAAGGTGCGATGCGCACCGGCTTACCGAATTTCAGAATGATCTTCTGATACACATACGAAAGCATATGCTCCATCGTCATCCCGCTGGCATAGTTCTGACGGATCTCGTCCACCAGTTCATTGGCATTGCTCTCCGTCACCTCATTATCCAGAAGGGTACGGTGCAGCAGCCGGCAGAACTCCAGCATTTCCTTACGCTCCGCATCCTGCTCCTTGGCTTCTTCCGCGCTTCTGCGTTCTCTTTCTTTTTCTTCATCTGCCTGCTTGTTCAGCTTCTGTTCCAGCAGGCTCTGGATATTGTCGAGTTTTTCCTCCACCGCCCACTCGGCCTTGTCGGATGCCGGTGCCGCCTTTGCCGGTTTGGCAGCCTTTCTTGCCTCTGCTTCGGCATCGTCATCCGCCACCAGATCCAGCTTGGGTGCTTTGGCACTCTTTTCCTCCGCCTTTTTGCGTGCACGGTTGACTTCGGCGATCGCGCTCTTGGCCTGCACATCCGGACGGTCCATCTCCTCTTCCTTGGCCACGGTGATCTCCACCTGCATCTTTTTCAGGAACGAGAACAGTCCCTTCGGCTTCACATTACGGGAATGGATCATCGTCACTTCCGAACCCAGTTCCTTCTTCGCAAGTGCCAGCGCTTCCTCTTCATTTTTTGCCTGAAATTTCTTGATTATCATCTTATGCGCTCACCATTCCGACGCTCTGCAATTCCACATCGGACTCCACCTCATTATAGGACACTACCACCAGGTCCCGATAATAATCTTCGGTCAACTTTTTAAAATACATACGGACAATGGGGGATGTCAGCACGATCGGGCTGGCCCCCAGTTCTTCCAGCTTGTTGATCCCTTTTTTCAGATTGTCCAGCATCGCACGGATCCGCTCCGGGTCCAGGGTGATATACGCCCCCTGCTCCGACTGCTTGACGGATGCCATGATATCCTGCTCCAGCTTGGGATCCAGTGTCAGCACGCTCACCATATTGGAGCCTGCAAAATATTTATTCGAGATCGCCCGTTTCAGCGACTGTCTGACATATTCGGTCAGCAGATCCGTATCTCTGGTCGCTGTTGCGTGGTCTGCCAGCGATTCAAAGATCGTGAGCAGATCACGGATGGAGATACCTTCGGAAAGCAGATTCTGCAATACCTTCTGGATCTCACCCAGTCCCAAAAGCTTCGGTACCAGTTCCTCCACGATGGACGGATTGCTCTCTTTTAAGTTATCCACCAGCGACTGCACATCCTGCCTTGTGAGCAGTTCCGCGATATGCTGACGGATCACTTCCGTCAGATGTGTGGCAATGATCGAAGGCGGATCCACAACGGTATAGCCCACGGATTCCGCACGCTCTCTCTGCCCCTCCGTGATCCAGATGGCAGGCAGCTGGAAGGCCGGCTCCGTGGTCGGAATGCCGGTGATCTCCTCTTCCACATAACCGGGATTCATCGCCATATAATGATCAAAGAGGATCTCGCCCATAGACGTCTGGATACCTTTGATCTTGATAATGTACTGGTTCGGGTTCAACTGTATGTTATCGCGCAGACGGATGATCGGCACCACCGTACCAAGTTCCAGCGCGATCTGTCTTCGGATCATAACCACGCGGTCCAAAAGGTCACCGCCCTGGTTGGCATCGGCCAGCGGAATGATACCGTAACCGAATTCCAATTCGATCGGATCCACCTGCAGAAGTGCCGTAACGTTTTCCGGCTTGCGGATCTCTTCTGCTTCTGCCGCTTCCTCCGCTTCTACCTGCTGCTCCACGGAAGCCGTCGCCATCGTGGTGCTCATCTTACGTCCGGTCATGATAAAGAATACGCCCAGCGGAATGAAGATGAATTTCTGCAGCGGGGTCAGGATACCCAGAACAATGAGCGTCCCACCCACAATATACAATGCCTTCGGCAAACCGAAGATCTGCTTGATCAGCACATTTCCGAAATCCGCATCCTTCGAGCCCTTGGTCACCAGGATACCGGTCGCCAGAGAGATCAACAGTGACGGGATCGCCGATACCAGACCGTCACCGATGGTCAGCACCGCATACGTATTCAGCGCTCCGGAGAAATCCAGGCCTCTGCGGAACATTCCCATCAGAACGCCGCCCACCAGGTTAACCGCCGAAATCAGCAGTCCGGCGGTCGCATCTCCCTTTACGTATTTCACGGCACCGTCCATGGAACCGAAGAAAGATGCTTCTTCCTGAATCTTATCACGTCTGCGTTTTGCTTCCGCATCATCGATCGCGCCGGTATTCAAGTCGGCATCGATGGCCATCTGCTTACCGGGCATCGCGTCCAAAGTGAATCGTGCGGTTACTTCCGCCACTCGCTCGGAACCTTTGTTGATGACCATAAACTGTACGATCAACAGGATCGCAAAGACGATGACACCCATCACCAGGTCGCCGCCGCCTACGAAATTGCCGAAGGTGGTGACCACGTTTCCCGGATCACCGCTGACCAGGATCAGACGGGTCGAGGATACGTTCAGCGAGATACGGAACAGGGTCGTAAACAAAAGCATGGTCGGGAAGAACGACATATCCAGTGCTTCCTTGGAAAACATCGCCGAAAACAGCACCGAGAACGCCACCGACATATTGATCGCAAGCAAAACATCCAGCAGCCAATTCGGGATCGGAACAATGAGCATTACAAAAGCAGCCAGCACGTAGAGCGCTACGACCAGGTCTCCGCTTTTCAGCTTCTTCAGCATGCTCCGCTCCTTTCCTCTAGTATCGGCACCGTCTTCGTCCGGATATATTCGAACTCGGACACACTCCCGTTTGGATTTCGCTCGTAACGGACGCTAAATTCGCACTTCGCAAGCTCGTGCTCATTAAGCGCCGACGGCGAAATACAGTCCTCGTTTCGAATATATACCGTCCTCGCCGGTGGTTTTAAACAGTATCCCCCGTCGGGTATAACCACCTCATCCGTCGCTTCGCGAGAACAGTCCTACTAAACTCGCAAGCTCGTTAAGTAGGAACTGTTTTTCCCCTCAAGGGGAAGGCAGGGTTACCTGCCGGTGGTTATACGCGGCCTTCTGCCCGGTAAACCGCCGCCAGAACTTCTGCTACGGCCACATACAGTTCTTCCGGGATTTCTTCCCCGAGTTCTACATTTGCGTACAGGGAACGGGCCAGCGGCTTGTTCTCCATGATGTACACGTGGTGTTCTTTGGCGGCGTCTTTGATACGCTGCGCCATATAGTCCGCGCCTTTGGCCACTACAACCGGGGCCTCGGCGACCTCTTTATCATACATTACCGCCACCGCGTAATGGGTCGGGTTGGTGATGACGACATCTGCTTTGGGCAGCTGCTGCATCATACGACGCCGTGAGGCTTCCTGCATACGCTGGCGGATCTTACCTTTGATCTGCGGATCACCTTCGGTGGACTTATACTCTTCCTTGACCTCCTGCTTGGTCATCTTCATATCCTGTTTGAATTTCCATTTTTGGTAAATGAAATCCGCAACAGCGATCACCAGAAAGACCAGTGCGATCTTGTATCCGATATCGATCAGGATCTGCCCCGCCATAATGACCGCCTGCATCATCGGCATATCATACAGGACATACAAAAGAGGCCATTGATCCTTTAACTCATTATATATGATAATGCCCATCACCACAAGTTTTAAGATGGACTTTACCAGTTCCACAAGCTTGTTGAGCGAAAAGATCCGCTTCACTCCCGAGATCGGGTTAAGCTTGCTGAATTTGGGCTTGAGCGGCTTTGTGGTGGGCTTCCATTTCACCTGCACCAGGTCCGCCACAAAGGACACCGCAAAGGCGGCCAGCAGAAACGGCAATATGATCACCAAAATCCGCAGCATCGCGATGCGCAACAGACCGGAAAACTGCTGGCTCTGGTTATAATAGGACGGCTGCTTGGCCAGTTCCGGGATACGGACATAAAAGCCTTCGAACAGTTCTCCCAGCTGTCTGCCCAGCGTGGACGTCCAAAACCGCAGCAGCAAAAACAATGCCAGGATCGTCAGGCTGGTCGCAAACTCCTGCGACTTTGCCACCTGTCCTTCTTTTCGGGCATCCTCCAGTTTCTTGCCGGTAGCCTCTTCGGTCTTTTCTCCGCCGGGTCCTTCCTTCGCAAAGAACTGCAGATTGACGGCAAGACGCAGGCGATACGCTGTATCATTCTGCGGCTTTAACCATTCCTTTTCAAAGTTCACCGGAGCTACTGTCATGCAGCACCTCCCATGATCGAAACAAACCTTCGCACCGCCATCTGCATCTCGGCAAATACCAGTTCCGATGCCCGCGGCAGCAGACGCATAGTCAGAAACAGTACGATCAGTCCCGTCATCACTTTGATCTGCATACCGACGGCAAACATATTCATCTGCGGGGAAACCTTTGCCATAATACCCAGCAGACAATTGAGCATCAGTGTCACGCAAAAGATCGGCAGGCTGATCCGAAAGCCCAGCATCACATATTCCGAAATAAACGAGATGAATGCCGTATTGAGCTGTTCCAGAGCGATCTCGGCCTTTCCCACCGGGATCAGTGTAAAACTCTCCGCCATCGCCTGCAGCAACCACCGGTGCATGCCCGTCACCATAAAGATGAGCATAAACGCATACTGATACAGATAACCGGTCACCGTGGTATTCATCTGCGTCGCCGGATCCATCTGTGCCACCATCGCAAAACCGATATCCGTATCGACGATCTGTCCGGCGAATGCCGCGATCTGCATCGCCCACGAAGCCGCCAGTCCGATCAGCAGGCCCGTGATGGCTTCTTTGAGCACGATCGCGGTATATTCCAGCATCGTCTCGTATTCCACATACTGATGCGGTGTAATGGCCTCATATAACACAAAGGATGTCAATACCGCAAACGCCGCCCGCAGCATCTGCGGCACATTGCGCTGTCCGAAAAACGGCGCGGCAAAAATGAACATTGACATCCTGGTCAGGATCAACAAAAAATATTCTAATTCCGACAGCGGGAAGGAAAGATCTGCATTCCAAACCATATCGTAACTTCCTTTATCTGATACGCTTTAGTGAATATATACGCTAAAGTCCGACCACAGTTCTTTCATAAACGTGATCATATTATTAAGCATCCAGTTGCCGCCGATCATCAATGTCAAAAAAATCGCCAGCAATTTGGGTACGAAAGTCAGTGTCTGCTCCTGGATCGATGTGACCGTCTGGAAGATACTGATCAGCAGACCGATCACCATCGAGATCAAAAGCGGCGGCAAAGCCGTGATCACAACGGTATACATCGCTTCCGACATGATCTGTGTTATGGAATCGATTGTCATGAACACACCTCCTTACTTTTGTCAGTAAAACGATCGGACGAGATTGACGATGATCAGGTTCCAGCCGTCTGCCAAAACAAACAGCAGGATCTTGAAGGGCATCGAGATCGTAGTCGGCGGCAGCATCATCATACCCATACTCATCAGGACCGAGCTGACCACCATATCGATGATCAGGAACGGTATGTAGATGAGGAAGCCGATGATGAACGCCGTTCGCATTTCACTCATGACATAGGCCGGGATCAGCACCTGCAGCGGCACCGTATCCGGCTGTCCGTCCCAGTCCGTATAGCCGGCGATCTCCATAAATACGGACACATCCGTTACCTGTGTTTGCGGGTACATATACTCGCGCAGCGGCTGTACGCCCAGTTCCAATGCTTCCGATACTTCGATATCGCCGTTGTTCAAAGGCACCACTGCATCGTCATAGATGGCAGTAAAGGTCGGTGCCATAATGTAGATCGTCAGAAAGACCGCCAGGCCGATCAGCACCTGGTTGGGTGGCGCCGTTTGCGTATTGAGTGCCTGCCTCGTAAAATGCAGCACGATGATGATACGGGTAAAACTCGTGATCGTCAGCAGCATAAACGGGATCAGCGAGATCGCCGCCAGGATAAAGACGATCTGCAGTGCCCCGTTGATCGAGCCGTTTCCGTCGTTTAGCGCGATCGTTACGGTATTGCCGATGTTGGGCGAATTGGGATTGGTACTGCTGCCCGGCTCCTCTTCGTAGGTACGCTCATCGGTATCGCCGTTATTGTCCGCATCCGTTGCGTGCGCCGTCAAAGGTATCATAAAAGACATAATGCCTACTATCAGCAGCAGGCATATATGTCGCAGTATGATCTCTGTTTTTTTCCTAAACTTCTTTATCTTCGTTACCTTCACTTTTGTTCGTTTCTGTTGTCTGCAATCCGTCCGCAGCATTCGATTTGCTCATTTTTTTGAGCAGGTCCCCGAATCCTCCGATCTGCGTCCGCTCTCCCGGAATGTACTCCTCTTCCGAAAGTTCCGTGACCGTCGTGATCGTATCCTTGCCGATGGCCAGCACCACATATTTCTTACCGATCCGCACGATCTGCAGATACTTGCCGTTTGCAACCGGCATCGTCTCCAGGATCTCCATATTGGTCGACTGCGTCCGTCCCTGCTGCGTCTTTGCGATAAAACGCGTGGTATAGAACGTCACTGCCAAAACCAGTACAAAGATGATCAGAAGCGTCAGAAAATGTGCAACATTGTTTCCGGTGGTTCCGGAAGGTGTTGCTCCGTTATCCACCAAAGTTAATAACAACCGTATTTCCGACATGATCGTTAATCCTTAATGATCTCGGTGATCCTTACACCGAAACTTTCTTCAATGACCACGACTTCGCCCTTTGCCACGAACTTGCCGTTCACCAGCACATCGATGGGTTCACCGGCAATCTTTTCCAGTTCGATGATCGTACCGGGTGCAAAATCCAGAATATCGTGGATCGTTTTGGAAGTACGCCCGAGTTCTACGGTTACTTCCAGAGGCACATCCATGATCAGACCGATGTTTTCCTGGCCGATCATTGCTGCCATTTCCGGCGTGAAGGCCGTAAACTGTGCCGGCTGTACATTCATCTGCGGCATTTGCGGCATTGCCATCGGCATACCCTGCATCGGCATCTGTCCCATATTCGGCATCTGCGGATACGGCATTCCCTGCATCGGCATCTGTCCCATATTCGGCATCTGCGGCGTCTGTGCTGCAAACGGATCCGCCTGCGGCTGTGCCGGTGCGGACGGTGTCGACGTATTGCCGAACGGTACCGGATCCGGAACCGGAGTCGCCGGAACGGGATCCTGCGGCAGGCCGCCCATCATAGCGCCACCCGTGAATTTTTCATAAAGCGATTTTGCAAAAGCAACCGGATACAGCTGCATGATCGTCGAATCGATCAGCTCTCCGATCTGCATACGGAACGAGATCTGTACAAAGGTATCGTCCGTAAACGGATTCTGCCGGCTGCCGTCGGTCAGTTCCGTCACCTTTACCAGGCTCGCTACCGGCGGTGTGATATCGATCTTGATCTCCATCATCGACGATAACGATGTGGCCGAAGAACCCATCATCTGGTTCATCGCCTCGGAGATCGCGGACAGATGCAGCTCGCCCAGCTCCCCTTCCACATTGGTGCCGTCACCGCCCATCATCAGGTCGGTTATGATCTTGACATCCCGCTCGTTCAGGATCAGGATATTCGATCCCGTCAGACCCACGGTATACTGGATCTCAACGAACACACAGGGTGCCGGGTAATCCGCCATAACCGTATCCCAGTTGGCCAGCCGTACCTTCGGCGTGGTGATGTTTACTTTCTGGTTCACCAAAGAAAACAGTGTGGTCGCAGAAGTACCCATACTGATATTGGCAATCTCACCGATCGCATCTTTTTCAATGTCTGAAAGCAGGCTCTGATCCGGTTCCCCGCTGCTGCCACTCCCACCGGAAGGCGGTGCTGCGGAATCCAGATCCATACCGTTCAGTAGAGCATTAATTTCGTCCTGCGACAGCATTCCATCCATTTGCTCACATTTCCTCTCTTTGAATAATTACAGATATCATTGATCCGCCTGTGGTTTCCCGGCGGTTTCTTCATCCTCGTGATACACACTGGTCACGCGCACTGCATAATGGTCGTGATCCGTACCGGGCACGGCAGAGAATTTTTTGTACCTGCCCACATATACATCCAGTTCGTTATCGACACGGCGTTCCAGTCGTATGATGTCACCGACCTGCAGTCCCAGGAAATCGCTGACTGCGATCCTGCTCTTGCCCAGCACCGCCTTGACCGGTACATCCACACGGCGCAGCAGATTCTCCAGATCCTGCCGGTGATCGCCGTGATCCTGATTGGCCATACTGGTGAACCAGAATTTCGTATTGAGGTTATCGATGATCGGCTCGATCGTCATATAAGGAATGCAGATGTTCATAAAGCCTTCCACATCACCCATCTTGACATTAAGGGTTACGATCGCGATCATTTCATTGGGTGCTATGATCTGCGCAAACTGCGTATTGGTCTCGATGCGCTCCAATACCGGTTCGATCTCCAGTACATTCTTCCAGGGTTCCCTAAGCAACTGGGTACTGATCGTCACCATCTTCTCTAAGATCCCCATTTCGATCTCGGAGAAATCACGCATCTTGTCCATTCCCTCGCCGGGTCCGCCCAGCATTCGGTCGATAAAGGAAAATCCGACCTGTGCCCCCAGATCCAGCAGGATATTGCCCATCAACGGCTGAAACGAAATCACTCCCAGAATAACCGGATTGGACAGCGCGTTGGTAAACTCGTTAAATGTAACCGTTTCGGAACTGACCACATTGACCTGTACATTTTTACGAAGATAAACCGGGAGATTCGTGGACAACAATCGGCCATAATGTTCAAAGATCAGCTCCAGTGTACGAAGGTGTTCCTTGGAGAACTTTGCCGGGCGCTTGAAATCATA
>CAMJAP010000065.1 GCA_946403625.1 uncultured Lachnospiraceae bacterium | reverse complement strand
GCATAAATACTGGGGATGTGGGTGATTTTCACCCACCATTACCCCTGAAGAGCCTTTTATTTTTTTAATTAATGGAAGGATATGCGATATGGGGACTTATTTAAATCCTGGCAGTCAGAGTTATCAGATGACTGTTAATTCAAAAATATATGTTGACAAGACAGAGATGATTCAATATCTCAACTCGTTGGTGAATACACAGCAGAGATTTGTGAGTGTTTCCCGGCCGAGAAGGTTTGGAAAGAGCATAGCTGCCGATATGATCTGCGCATATTATGACAGAGAGGCAGACAGCAGGGATCTTTTTGGTAAAAGATTACTTGCAAAGTGCGAACCGGTCAAAGCGGGAGATCAAACGATCACATGGGATGGGTATCTCGGAAAATTTGATGTGATCAGGGTAGTTATGACGAAGTTTCTGAAAAAGAATGTAACGGCTGCAGAAGCATTGGAGAATATGCAGCGCCTGGTTATAAGGGATTATAAGAAAGCCTATCCCGATGCGGAACTTTTGAGTGACAGCGACCTCATTCAAACTATTGATGATGTATATGCTGATAACAATCGGCAGGTTGTCCTTGTTATTGATGAATGGGATGCGTTCTTTAGGGAGCGAAAGGATGATAAGGAAGGCCAAAAAGAATATTTGGATTTTCTGCGTGATATGATGAAGGACAACACACATGTTGCGCTTGCGTATATGACAGGAATCCTGCCAATCAAGAAATATGGGAAGCATTCAGCGCTTAATATGTTTACGGAGTACTCAATGATGTTCCCCAGGGAAATGGCTCCATATACCGGTTTTACAGAAGAAGAGGTCAGAAGCGAATGTAAAGAATATGGAATGGATTATGCAGAGATATCGGATTGGTATGATGGATACACGATTAGCGACAGAATCCCTCCTGAGAAAAGAGAAGAATACCGTGAGGGAAAATATGAGGGGCACAGGATTTCGATATATAGCCCGTTATCTGTTGTAGAATCAATGACAACAGGCATCATTAAGAATTACTGGAACAAGACGGAAACATTTGAGGCTCTGAGTGAATTTATCGGTATGAATCAGGATGGGCTTAAGGATGCGATAACGATTTTGATGGATGGCGGAAAGATCAAGGTAGATACCTCCACCTACCAGAACGATATGACTACGTTTACCGGGCGGGATGATGTATTGGCGCTCCTGATCCATCTTGGATATCTTGGTTTTGATGATGAAAAAAGCGAAGTATTTATCCCTAATCGGGAGATATTGGATGAGTTTAAGGCTGCCACAAAAGATGCCAAGAATACCGGGGCAGATTATAAACACCATACTTGTAATATTGATAGGGCATAAAATATTTTGGTTAAAGCGGGGAGAAGGTCAATTTCTTCTCCGCTTTTTTGCGATAACGTATCATTCTCGTTTGTTCTGACATACATTGGGGGCAGACCACATCAAAGTAAATTTATTTTGGAGGACCGTTAAAAGAGAAAATATGAAAAGAGTATGTGAAATGAATTCAGAACAGAGCGAATGCTCGTTGGGCGGTGTTACGGAGCAGGATCGGGATAGCATAACCGGTATCCGTTTCTCGATCGGCGGTTTTCCGGAAGGATATACCTATATTACGATCGAGAAGGAGGAGGATGGCGCACTGGTCCGTGTTCAGCAGATGCCGATCCGCGGGGACAGCATCGACGATCGCCGGATACCGCTGCCCGAGTGGCAGGAACTGGTGGATGCCTTATACAGCCGGCTGTACCTTCACGAATGGAAGGATAAGTATGTGGATCCGCATATTTTGGATGGGACGCAATGGCACCTGGACATTATCCTGACCGGGGACAGAACAATATCTTATTTGGGCTGTAATGCGTATCCGCCGCAATGGGGGGAATTGTCGGAGATTCTGGGAAACATCGCAGGAAAACCGGATGTTATAATTCGTTAGAACAGGAAAGGATACAGGGGGATCCGAATATGCAGGAAGAATTGAGCAGGGAATTGCAGGAAAAATTGGAGCGGCTGAAGGAATATATCCGGGGGCTGGGTTCGCTGGCGGTCGGTTTTTCGGGAGGTGTGGATTCCACCTTCCTGCTGGCCGTGGCGCACGAGGTGCTGGGGGACAAAGCGATCGCGGTCACCGGTACGGATGCTTCGGTGCCGGAGCGCGAGATCAAAGAGGCTAAGGCGTTTTGTGAGGAGCGCGGCATACGGCACATCCTCTATACCATGAATCCCATGGCGGAAGAGGGCTATCGAAAGAATGGGCCGGACCGCTGCTATTTTTGCAAGCGCGGCATCTATACGCAGATCCGGCAGATCGCGGAGGAAAACGGCATCGAATATATGGCGGAGGGCTCCAATATGGATGACCTGGGAGATTATCGTCCCGGGCTGCGCGCGGTTGCGGAGCTTTCCGTAAAAAGCCCTCTGCGGGAGGCGGGGATGACCAAAGCGGATATCCGTGCCATCTCCAAAGCTATGGGGCTGCCCACCTGGAGCAAGCCGGCCTATGCGTGTCTGGCATCCCGCTTTGTCTACGGAGAAGAGATCACCGAGGAAAAACTACGGATGATCGATCAGGCAGAGCAGTTTTTGATCGAGCACGGCTTTTTGGAAGAGCGGGTGCGTATGCACGGAAACATTGCCCGCATCGAAGTGCCGGCTGGGGATATCCCGCGACTGGCAGCAGATGAGATCCGCGAGCAGGTCTATGCGCGGTTCAAAGAGATCGGCTTTTTGTTCGTGACCCTGGATCTGCGTGGCTACCGGCTGGGCAGCATGAACGCGACCATAAAGAAAGAAAACGACGGTTGAGTGTGGTTACAAGAGGAATACACAAAGGGGCGGATTTGCGCATATTTGTATAGACAATAAAATGTAAAGATGATATAATAATCATTATCGAATTCCAATGGATTGGGGGTACATGAGTATGAAAAAATCACTTTTGGAAGAGCAACAGGTAAAGCAGATCAACAAGCTTCTGATGGTTGTACTGGTGATCGCCACTATCTTCGGTATGCTTGGTTTGATCTCGCAGCTGGCCGATTCAGGATTGCCGCCTTACCAGAGCATTATTCCCGCCATTCTGACGGTAGTCAATCTGGTGATCGCCATCATCGTCAGCCGCGTTGCAGCACCCGCCACCTTCTACAAATATGTAGCCGTCGGCTATACCATCGTCTATGCCGTGATGTTGCTGTTATCCAAGAGCGGCACCACCTTCCCGTATCTGATCCCCATTATGATCATGATCATGATGTATCTGGACATCCGCGTGACCAGAAATCTGGGCATCGTATTCATCATCTTGAACATCATCCGTGTGGCGATCAATATGGCCACCAACGATCCTCACGATGTGATCGAGATCTCCATGATTTCGATCATCATTTCCATCTTGACCACCATCGCCGTGGTTTTGGGATCCGGCCTGCTGATCCGCTTCATCAGTGAAAATATGGAAAAGGTGGAAGAGGCAGCACAGGAGCGTGCGAGAGTATCCGAAAAGATCCTGGATGTGACCGAGCAGGTAACGGCAGATTTCGAAACCTTAAAGGCCGGCCTGGACGAGATCGGAGATACTTCCAAGATGATGCTGGAGTCCATCGAGCAGATCGGACAGGGCAACAACGAAAACCTAAGCGCCGTGGAACTGCAGACCAATATGACCGGCGAGATCCAGACGCTGTTGAACGATACCAACACCATCACCTCCGAAGCGGTGGAAGTATCCGGACAGATGACGGACATCCTGGGCAAGAGCCTGAAGGACATCGACAGTCTGGTGACCCAGGCGATCGAAACCACCGAAGTGGGCAACCAGATGAAAGAGGTGGCGGAGCGGCAGCAGAAATCCTCGGAAGATGCAAGAAACATCACCGATATCATCTTCAGCATTTCCGGACAGACCAACCTGCTGGCATTGAATGCGTCCATCGAGGCAGCCAGAGCCGGTGAAGCGGGACGCGGATTTGCCGTAGTAGCAAGTGAGATCAGCAACCTGGCAGAGCAGACCAAGCAGTCCACAGAGCAGATCTCCCGCATCTTGAACGAACTGACGGAAAACGCCGAAGCCGTATCGGAAAAGGCATCCCAGACGGTGAAGATGGCGGGAGCGCAGAAGGATCTGGTGGAAGTGGTCAAGGGCGTTTTGAACGAATCGAGAGAACATTCGGTGAAGCTGGGCCAGACACTGCAGACAGTCAATAACGATATGGCGCGCATCAAGGAATCCAACGACGAGGTAGTCAATTCCACCTCCAGACTGTTGGCCACCAGCGAAGAATTCACCGCCAGCACCCAGGAGACCATCGGCATCAGCCGCAGCAATATGAACAAGATCGAGCAGTCCATCGATGTGATGTCCACGATCTTCGGCAAGCTGCAGGAACTGAAAGAGTGATCGGAAAGCACAGCGGTTACGGAGCAAAAATCCGTAGCCGCTTTTTGATGGCGCTTTGAATTGTTCGTTTCCGGTGCTATAATGGCAACGGAAAATGTTATGGGAAGAATACAGAGTAGAAAACTATGGTTCATAAAGTAGAGAATTTATCGGAGGAACAATTAGAAACGGTGCGTCGTCAGATCGGGGAAGCCTTTGTGACGAATGCGTTGTTTCATAACTGGGGTACACCGGAAGAACGGCGCGAGGATGTGCTGAAATATATCGCCAGTTATGTGGACTATGTATACCGGGCGGGGGAACTGTATGCCAACGAGGACTTGACCGGTTTCATCGGTCTGGAGGATTCCTACGCGGCACCGAAGTTGTCCAAATTTCGCATGCTCTATCATATGCTGGCGGAGCTGGATATCACCAGGGTAAAAAGCCTGCTGCACTATATAAAACAGATCAACGGATCCTACGGCAAGTACAACCGGCTGCGGCATCTGGATGTGCTCATGGTCTGCGTGGACAAGGCGCATCAGGGCAGGGGCGAGGCCTCGGAGCTGGTCAACTTCGCCAAGCAGATGGCCGACGAAAAAGGGCTGGCGCTGATCTTCGGTACGGACATGAAAGAGTACGCGGAAATGTATCTGCATTTCGGATGCAAGCTGTACAACAAGATCACGGCAGATAACGGAGTGACGAGGTACTGTTTGTGCTACGAGAAGGAACAAGCGTAAATAACACATTGTAGAAAACTAAGGCCGCTGCGATGTCCCTTGCCTTCCCCCTCTGGGGGGAAGGTGGCCGAAGGCCGGATGAGGATTCATCTTAGGAAGGGGCCCACGAAGTGGGAAGGTTTCCTAAGATATTCACAAGGGGGGACCCGCTTGCGGGGGGATTCCTTGTGATGTAGTGGTTTCGATAACCTGAAACAAAAAACGCTTGCAATAATTTCTCATTCTGCATATAATAAACCACGCAATCAAACAACGGGGAGCTTGTGAGACAGGCTGAGAACAGAATGTGATTCTGGACCCATAAACCTGATTTGGATAATGCCAACGGAGGGATATACAGTTGCTTTTGTTTTATTGAACACTAAAGCAGATATATCATGCCGTGATATGTCTGCTTTTTTGGTTTATGTTCCACGCGGCGGATCGGGGGCACCACCTTTCGTCGCGCTACAAAATTAATGCGAAAACTCAAAAACTTTAAGAAAGAAGGGTAACGAGATGAACACAGCATTAACGATCGCCGGAAGTGATTCCAGCGGAGGCGCCGGGATTCAGGCAGATATCAAGACCATGAGCGCAAACGGCGTATATGCCATGTCTGCGATCACGGCACTGACTGCCCAGAATACGACCGGCGTAACAGGCATTATGGAGGTGACGCCGGATTTTCTGTCTTTACAGCTCGATGCGGTATTCACCGACATTTTTCCGGACGCAGTCAAAACCGGCATGGTTTCCTCGAGCGAATTGATCCAAACGATCGCCGGGAAACTAAAACACTACGGCGCAAAAAACATCGTGGTCGATCCGGTCATGGTAGCGACCAGTGGCGCAAAGCTGATCAGCGATGATGCGATCGAAACATTGAAAGCAGAGCTGCTGCCGCTTGCCGATGTGATCACGCCCAACATTCCGGAGGCCGAGGTACTCTCGGGAATGACCATCAAAAACGAAGACGATATGGTAGCGGCAGCGAAAGCGATCTATGAGAAATTTGGCTGCAATGTCCTGTGCAAGGGCGGGCACCAGATCAACGACGCAAACGACCTGCTGTACCGTGACGGCGGCTTTGTATGGTTTCAGGGCAAGCGCATCAACAACCCCAACACCCACGGCACCGGATGCACCTTATCCAGCGCCATCGCATCCAATCTGGCAAAGGGTGAGAGTCTGGACGATGCGGTAAAGCACGCCAAGGATTACATTTCCGGCGCACTGGCCGCGATGCTCGATCTGGGCAAAGGAAGCGGGCCGCTGTGCCATAATTACGCGATACTGTAAACTACGACTAATTCAAGAACCCTCATCCGGCCTGCGGCCACCTTCCCCCTGGAAGGGGGAAGGCAGGGGGAACGGAGCCCCGAGGACTTCTAAGCAAGGGAGCAAGTTGACCGGGTGGCCGGAAGCCCACGGCCTGTGGCCTTCCCCCTCTTAGGGGGAAGGTGCCCGAAGGGCGGATGAGGATACATCTTAGGAAGGGGCCCACGAAGTGGGAAGGTTTCCTGAGATATTCGTAAGGGGGGACCCGCTTGCGGGGGGATTCCTTGCGATGCTGAATAACAATAGAATAAAATATTAGGAGATATAAAATTATGACCGAAGTAAAACAGAAATTCGACGGCTATGCCGCAAAATACGACGAATGGTTTATGAAAAACGACAACCTCTTCACCAGCGAACTGCGCCTGTTCAAGAAAGCACTGGGCGACATTGAAGGTAAGAAACTGCTTTCCGTAGGCTGCGGCAGCGGCCTGTTCGAAAGCTACATTGACAGCAGCAACATCGAAGGCATCGAGCCCTCCGAAGATATGGGACAGATCGCGGTAAAGCGCGGCGTCAATGTGATCAAGTTCGGCCTGATCGAAGATGTGGATCTGCCGGAGGCAGCATACGACATCATCTATTTCAACGGCAGCTCCAGCTATATGGAAGATCTGGTGCCGGTCTATGAAAAGAGCCTGCGGGCCATCAAGGACGGCGGCAAGCTGGTCCTGCTGGATGTGCCGAAGGAGAGCGCATTCGGCTTTATGTATCTGCTGGGCAAGAGCTTAAACACCTATGATCACGAGTATCTGCAGGGCACCATGCCGGAACTGCCGTACCCGCTGGCACTGGCATCCTCCGGCGTATGGCATTCCACAGAGGAAAAGATCGAAGTTCTCAAGTCCCTGGGTGTGACCAAGTTTTCCTTCTACCAGACACTGGTAAAGAATCCGATGTACACCAACGAAGAGCCGGAAGAAGTGATCGAAGGATACAAGAGCGGCGGCTATGTAGCGATCGTTGCCGAGAAATAAGAGGTGAAAGAATGAAATTATCAGAGACATTATTTACAGCAGTGGAAGCACAGTGGAAAGAAGCCTGCGAAAAGCCTTTCGTGCTGGCCATGGCGAACGGCACACTGGATGCCGGGAAATTCCGTGATTATATGTTGCAGGATTATCTGTATCTGCTGGACTATGTGGAGATCTTAAAGAAGATCCGCGAGCAGGCGCCGACGGAGGAAACAAAGGGCTTCTTAAGCAGCCTGATCGACGGTACCATCGAAGAGATCAACAATGTGCACATCCCCAGCATGAAGGAGAACGGCATCACCGAGGAGCAGATCGCGCAGGCAAAGCGGCTGGATGTGATCGTGAACTATATGGCCTTTATGCAAAAGAGCGTAGAGGACGAGGGCTTCTTGGGCGGCATCACGGCGCTGCTGCAGTGCTGCTGGGGCTATGCCTACATTGCGGATGCGGTGAAGCAGGCGCATGCAACTGAGGTGGCGGCATCTAAGTTCGCCTCCTGGTTTGAGGCCTACACCTGTGAGAGCTACCTGGGATTAAAAACACTGTGGGTGGATATGGTGGACCGGGAATGTGCAGGCATCGATGCTGCACAGACCGAGCGCTTCTGCAAGATCTTTACCACATGTGCGGCTTGCGAAAATGACCTGTGGGATGCACTGAATAAATAAGTTTTGCGCTGCTTTTGCTGCGGTGCTATAATACCACCGAAGGGTGTCAATGGAGACGATTTCATTGGCACCCTTTTTGTGTTATAATGGTTCCGCGTAAAGCGTTGTAAACAAAGGAGGGAGGCTCCTATGAAGAATCAGTTGATATCGGCAGCGGCAGTAGTTCCGCAGCTGCGTGTAGGCGATGTGGCATTCAACACCGCAGAGATCCTGGCCATCTTAAAAGAGATGAACGAGACGGCGATCGTCGTGTTCCCGGAACTGTGCGTGTGCGGATATACATGTGCGGATCTGTTCGGCAGTGAGTTGCTGTTGCAGCAATCGGAAGAAGCACTGCTGCAGATCGCAGAGGCTACCAGGGACAGAAAGGGTACGGTATTGATCGGTGCACCCATCCGCTATGCCAACAGCCTGTATAACTGTGCGGTGGTGATCTCGGAAGGCGCCATCTGCGCGGTGATCCCAAAGACCTTTATCCCCAACTATTCGGAGTTTTACGAGTGCCGCTGGTTTGCATCCGGAAGGGGCGTAAAGGGCCGTACCATTCGCATCGGCGAGCAGGAGGTTCCCTTTGGTGTGGATGTATTGGTGGAGGATATAGAGAGCGGTGCTGTGCTTGGCGTGGAGATCTGCGAGGATCTGTGGATCCCGGATAAGCCCAGTACCCACGCAGCATTGGCAGGGGCGAATGTGATCGCCAATCTGTCCGCCTCGGACGAACTGATCGGCAAGATGGAGTATCGTACCGAACTGGTCAAGCAGCAGAGCGGATCCTGCTATTGCGGATACATCTATGCTTCGGCCGGACAGACCGAGAGTTCCACGGATCTGGTCTTTTCCGGGCATGCGCTGATCGCACAGAACGGCAGTATCCTGGCTGGCGAGATCTTTCCGCAGGGCAATCTGGTAAAGACGGCCCTCATCGATCTGGGCTGCATTATGCACGATCGCAGACATCAAAATACCTTTGAAGATATCGCAACATCCCAGTACCGCCGCGTACCGGTGAGCATGCCGGCTGCCGGTGCTTCGAAGGCTACCGTGCGTGAACTGGCACAGATCCTTAAGGACTATGATCATTTCGTGCCGCGCAATCCTTTTGTACCGGCCAACAATGCGGCAAGAGATGCCCGTTGCCGTCGCATCCTGCAGATCCAGGCCAATGGTCTGGCGACGAGAGTGCGATCCACCGGCATCCGCAATCTGGTCATCGGCATCTCCGGCGGCCTGGACAGTACGCTGGCACTGCTGGTGTGTGTGGAAGCCAAGAAACTGTGTCCGGACATCCGCATCATCGGTTATACCATGCCAAACGAAGGCAACACCTCCAAACTGACACTGAGCAATGCGGATCACCTGATGAAACTGCTGGCAGACGAATCCTACGAAACGCCCATCAAAGAGGGTGTGGATCTGCACCTGACCCAGTTGGGACACGAGCTGTCCTATCAGGGCGAGGGCGATAATACTTACGAAAATGCCCAGGCGAGAATGCGTACCTACATCCTGATGGATGCCGCCAATCTGCGGAACGGCCTGGTCGTCGGTACGGGCGATCTGTCCGAACTGGCACTGGGGTGGTGCACCTACAACGGCGATCATATGTCGATGTACGCAGTGAATGCTTCCATCCCGAAGACCTTAGTACAGTTCATCTGCCGCACCTATGCGGAAATGTGCGGGAACGAAGAACTGAAAGAAGTGCTGATCTCCATCTGCGATACGCCCATTTCTCCGGAGCTGACACCGGCGGTGGACGGACAGATCGCGCAGAAGACCGAGGAAAAGATCGGCAAATATGACTTAAACGATTTCTTTATGTTCTACACCCTGCGTTATGGATTTGAACCTTCCAGAAGTGCTGCTTATGCATTGCGGGCCTATCCGGAACTGGACGATGCCGTGGTCAAGAAAGCAGCGGTCAATTTCTTCCGGCGCTTCTTTACACAGCAGTTTAAGCGCAGCTGCCTGCCGGACGGACCGAAGGTGGGATCGGTCACCTTATCGCCCCGCGGAGACTGGCGTATGCCCAGCGATGCGTCGTTTGCGATGTGGATGGAAGACCTGGAAAAGAACTGGTAAGAGAGGACGAAAATATGAGCATTTTGATCAAAGATACCACAAGGGAAGAGCGGGAGCGGATCGTGGCGGAATCCATCGGAAACATCAACGGATCATGTGACGGCTGTGCCAGCGGTCTGGTGGAGATGTATCAGGACTACATCGACGGCAAGCGTGAGATCCGCGACATCAATATGGAATTCCGTGCCCATTACGAATCCGGCGATGACGGCCCGACCAAAGAAGGCTGCAGTTATGTACGGGGATGATCGATGAGTGTTTGTTTACGGTCGCTTTCGAAGCGACCGTTTTTTATTTTTCCTATCGTATAATGACCTCAACAGATAACAAAAAGCCTTGAAAATACAGGCTTGCAGAACCATCAAAGGAGGAAAAGATTATGCGTAAGGGATTAACAGAGGTAGTTTTCATTCTGGACAGAAGCGGTTCCATGAGCGGGCTGGAAGCAGACACCATCGGCGGATTTAATTCCATGATCGATAAGCAGCGCAAGGAGGAAGGAGAAGCGTATATCTCCACGATCCTCTTTGATGATCAAACCGAGATCCTCTACGACCGTGTGCCGGTAGGAAAGGTGGAGCCGATGACGGACAAGCAGTATTATGTGCGCGGCTGCACGGCGCTGTTGGATGCCATCGGCAGTGCGGTACATCACATCGCAAAGATCCACAAGAACGAAAAAGAAGAGGACCGTCCGGAGAAGACCCTGTTCATCATCACCACCGACGGTATGGAAAATTCCAGCCGCGAGTACGATTACAAAAAGGTCAAAAAAATGGTGGAGAAGCAGAAGGCAAAACACGGCTGGGAGTTCCTCTTCCTGGGGGCCAACATCGACGCCATCGAAGTAGCGGGGCGTTTTGGCATCAGCGCCAACCGTGCCCTCAATTACGAATGCGACAGCGCAGGTACGGCACTCAACTTCAATGTCCTGTCCAAGACCATCTCGGCGGTGCGGGGATCGGCAAGTGCAAAAGAGATGGGTATGGCGATGGAAGCCTGCTGCGCACCGATCCGCGAGGATTATGAGAAACGCCACAAAGCCGGCCGGGCATAACGCAGTCAAAACCCTGCGGCAGCATTGCGGAGTGACAGCAGATTTGCTAAAATAAGAACGATGCAAAAAAAATCATCCCGTCACGGTATCCCCGACGAAAAGGGAAGAGAGATCTGGTAAGAAAATTTTTGAAAAAAATGTTTCTTCGATGTCACATTTTGGCGTGCAGAGGCATTTATATGGTGTAGGCGCCCAAAAACAGACAAGGAGAGACGACATATGAGACAAAGCAACCAAAGCGAAGACATCGAAACTGTGATACGACAATACAGTGATATGCTCTTTCGCATCTGCTTTCTGATACTGAAGAACGAGCAGGATGTCAAAGACGTGCTGCAGGAGACGTTTCTGCGGTATCTGACCAAGCAGCCCGAATTTAACACGGAGGAACACAGAAAAGCCTGGCTGATCAAAGTTTCCCAGAATAAGTGTAAAGAATTTCTGCGCTTTCATAAAAGGCACAGTTACACGCCGCTGCACGAAGTGGAAAACTGCGCGGCGATCGCAGATGCAACAAACTATGAAAGCAGGGAGACCCTGGAATGTATCTGGAATCTGGAGGCAAGCTTAAAGGGTGTGGTGATCCTGTATTATCTGGAAGGATACTCACTCAAAAAGACCGCGGAACTGCTGTCCATATCGGAGAGCGCGGCGCGGAAGAGGCTTCAGAGAGCCAGAGAAAAGATGCAGTCCATGAACACAGAGATGAAGGGAGATATGATCTATGAAGCGAGATGAGATGAATACGGAGTTTTATTCGGAGTTGCATATTTCGGATGCCATGGTAGACGAACTGGTAGCGGATGTGAAGAAAGGAAAGCGGCACGCGGATTTCCGCTTCCGTTATTCCACGGCCATTGTGGCAGCGGCCATCATTGCGGCGGTCGGCTGCGGCGGGATCGGTGCCAGCGCGGCATATCAGGCATACAAGAACCGTGTGGAGACCATGCCGGAGGAAGAGCAGGCGGTGTATCAGCAGGAACTGGAGGCGGATACCTACGCGGCGGTGGAAGAAGCACGCACCCGCAACTATACGGATGCGGAATACAAGCGCTATCTGGAACTGGAAGATGCCTACTATCAGGACGGCGTTTTTCCGGAGCAAAACATTAAGCATGTCAGTCGGTTGGATGAGATCACCACAGACGAACTGGCCTTTGTGGAAGAGATCAACCAGATCCATATGCCGGCGGGCGAGATGACGGATGAACAGCTGCTGCAGCTCATCGATTATTATGCAAAGTACAACTATACGATCGAGCAGAACGCCGAGGAGATGGGCTACGTGGCGGAACAGACCGTGCTGCCGGAAGAAGAGGCCGATGCGATCAAGGCGCAGGGGCTCGCACTGATCAAAGACTGCTTCGGTGTGGAACTGGACGACAGCTGGGATTACGGCATTTATAATACCATGGACTACATCGACCCCGAAGAGCTTGATCCGGACGATGAGATCACCCGGGATTTTGCGGCGTATGTGCTGAACTATACGGAAAGCGATGCGCCCAACGCAACCTTCTATCAGGTGATACTCCCTATGTACGACGGCGGTGTGTTTATACTCAACCGTGCGGGCAAAGCCTATTACAACGACCTGACCGAATATACCCGCGCCGAGGCAGATGCCTTTGTGGAAGAAGGACAGGCGGCGGTGCTGCAGTTTGTCAGCGAAAAATTCGGCCTGGGCACACCGGACCGCATCGAGATCGGCGGTTTTGAAAACGGTCTCGGAGAAGAGTGTACCTCCCAGACCATCACGTTTTCTCTGTATTACGGCGAGAACGAAGTGACCGTCGACTGGAATATGGTGCACAAGATGGTTTACTGTATTGCGGGACGCAATCTACTGAAATAAAAAGGTTTCACTGAAAAAAATTTGATCAGCACGCCATACCCAAAACGGCGTGCTGATTTTTTGTTGCTTTTTATGATGAATTTAGTTTTTAAAAGACGAAAATTTGTGCAAAATGTTACAAAATGAGTTGCTTTATTCGAGCCCGGTTGGTATAATAGTATGGTGGTCGGACTATGGCTATTTGTAAGTAGGAAGGGCATTGTAGGGTTTTACACAGACATAAGGAGGAACCATGGAGAATCAGGGCGCTATGGAATTCTCAAATATTTCTGCGGAAACGGCACTATCCGTACTGGATACCTGTATCAAACTGCGCGGTACAACGGACTTTTATGCCACGATGAAAGAAGTGATCCGTGACATTCGGGATCTGTGTGATGCGGAGCATTGCTGCATCCTGTCGGTGAATGAACGGGAACGCTCCTGTGCGGTCTTGTGCGAGGCATTGTCGGCGGATACGAAGCTGATTTCCATGGAAGCTTATGTCAATGACGAGTTCTACGATATTGCCGAGACCTGGGCGGCAACGATCGCCGGGGGCAGCTGCCTGATCGTCAAGGACGAAGAAGGGATGGAACTGATCCGCGAGCGCAATCCGGTGTGGTATGCATCCCTGACCGGAGCCGGAGCACACAATATCGTTATGTTCCCGCTCAAATCTCGCAACGAACTGCTGGGCTATGTATGGGCCATCAACTTTGACAAAGAACGCACCACCCGCATCCGGGAGACCCTGGAGGTGACCACCTTTATCGTGGCTTCCGAAATGGGCAACTATATACTGCTGGAAAAACTGCGCGAGCTGAGTTCCAAGGATATGCTGACCGGCGTGATGAACCGCAACGAGATGAACAATGTGGTGGATACGCTCTGTCACACCAACGATCGGGAACACGTGCCGGTGGGCGTGATATTTGCGGCGCTGAACGGCTTGAAAGGGATCAACGATTTTGAAGGCCACAATGCCGGCAACGTGATCCTGCGCAATGCCGCCAATGTGCTGCGCGAGGTGTTTGCGCCGGAAGAGATCTTTCGTGCCACCGGCGACGAGTTTGTCATGATCGCCAAGGGGCTGGATGCGGCCGGTGTGGCGGAAAAGATCGCGCTGATCCGCTCGGGCAGCGAAAATTACGGGAATGTGGTCTTTGCGCTGGGTGGCGGATCGGAAGAGGACAGTCGTAATGTGCGGATGGCGCTGCGTTGTGCTGCGGAAAACATGTACGAAGACAAGCGTGCCCTGTTTATGCGAAATGCCGACGGCAGCAGTAATGATGCGGCGGATGGCAGCAAGGACACGGAGCTGGACGAACGCTTCCGTGAACGGACCATCTTCCGGGAGATGAACTACGACCGTATGACCGGACTGCCCAGTATGACCTATTTCTTCAAACTGGCAGAGGAAGGCAGACGCAACATGCACGAGCGCGGCGTGGCATCGGCAGTCGTCTTTATCAACCTAAGCGGCCTCAAGTACTACAACAAAAAGTACGGCTTTGCCGAGGGCGATCAGCTCATCAAGGAACTGGGTATGCTCATCGCTATGGAATTCGGCGATGAACACTGCAGCCGTTTCGGGCAGGATCATTTTGCGGTCTATACGGAAACGGAAGGCTTGGAGCGTCATCTGAAAAAGATCTTCCGCGATGCCAGAATGATGAACAACGGCAATACGCTGCCGGTGCGTGCGGGCATCTATCCCGACTCCATGGGACTGGCGGAAACCTCCCTGGCCTGCGACCGTGCAAAATATGCCTGCAACAGCAAGCGGGATGACAACCGTTCCTATTTCAGTTATTTTGACGAAAAGATGCTGGAGAGCGAGAACAACCGGCAGTACATCGTCGATCATCTGGAACAGGCGATCAACGAGAACTGGATCCGGGCGTTTTATCAGCCTATCGTTCGTTCCACCACCCGCAAGGTATGCGACGAAGAAGCGCTGGCCCGCTGGATCGATCCGCAAAAAGGCATGCTGTCTCCGGCAGAGTTTATTCCCATCCTGGAAGAGGCACGCCTGATCTACAAAGTGGATCTGCACATCGTGGATATCATCCTCGAACGGTTTAAGAGTCAGAAAATCGAGGGGGGACAATTGGTTCCGATCTCGGTCAATCTCTCCCGCACGGATTTTGAATCCTGCGACATCGTGGAAGAGATCAACAATCGTTGCCGGGCGGCAGGGGTATCCCCGGATCTGCTCACCATCGAGATCACCGAGAGTGTGATCGGTGAGAACTTTGACTTTATGAAAGAGCAGATCGACCGTTTCCGGAAACTGGGCTTCAAAGTCTGGATGGACGATTTCGGCAGCGGCTATTCGTCCCTGGATCTGCTGCAGGAGCTGCATTTCGACCTGATCAAATTTGATATGCGTTTTATGCGGCAGTTTGAGTCCACGCCCAAATCCCGCCTGATCCTGACGCAGCTGGCACGACTGGCACAGAGCCTGGGGATCGAGACGGTATGCGAAGGTGTGGAGACCGCAGAACAGGCGGATTTCCTAAGCGAGATCGGATGTACCAGAATGCAGGGATACTATTTCTGCAAGCCGATTTCTATAGAAATGCTGAAAGAACGCTATGCGCAGGGCAAGCAGATCGGTTTTGAAAATCCGGCGGAAGCAGGGTATTTCAAGCAGCTGGACGATATCAATATGTTCGAGTTCAATACGATCGCGGATGAGGACACCCGGGGAAACAAGCTTTATTTTGATTCTCTGCCCATGGCGGTTGTCGAATACGACGGTGAAAAGATCGATGTGGTGCGCTGCAACCGTTCCTACAAAGAGTTTTTCCTTCACTACATCGCGGCGAGCCATGAAGAAGGACTTTTCGGCGAGGTGAAGGAAAATGTGGAAAATGATATCTTTCCGGTGCTGGATGCCTGCATCCGGGTGGGGGACAAGGGCTTCATAAACGGCGTGATGGAGGACGGCACCACCGTTCAGTCCATGGTGAAGAAACTGGCCGATAACAATGTGCGCAGTGTTTCGGCATTCCTGATCGCGGTTATGGATATCACGGTCGAAAAGAAGCGCGTCCTAAGTTTTAAGGATGTGGCACAGGCGCTGGCCACGGAATATATTGCCATCTATTATGTCAATACGGAAACGGATTCGTTTGAGCAGTATTCGACCAACGGAAGCGGCAGAGGGATCGCGGAAGAACGGCACGGAGAGCATTTCTTCGGGCAGGCACGCCGGGATATCAAAACCATGGTCTATGAGCCGGACTGCGAGACATTTCTGCAGATCTTTAACAAAGAGAATGTTCTGCGAACCATAGAGGAAACCGGGGCATTTACGCATACCTACCGTTTGCTGATCAAGGGAGTGCCCACCTATGCGCTGATGAAGATCGTGCGTATGAGCGGTGACAACAAGCATATCGTGATCGGTATCTACAATGTGGACGTGCAGATGCGGCAGAAGGAAGCGCTGGAGCATCTGAAAGAAGAGCATACGACCTACACCAGGATCATAGCTTTGCTGGGAGATTTTTACGCGCTCTATACCGTGGATCCGGAGAGCGGGCGCTATACGCTGTACCGGACTTCGGCAGAGTTTTCCGAGATTCCGTCGTCCAGCGGCGGCGAAGATTTTTACGAAGATGCCATTCGGGATATCCGGCGTGTGATCCATCCGGACGATTACGAGCACTTTGTGAAGGCATTTTCCAAAGAAAAGATTTTGAGCAAAACGAAGAACGGCGGGATCTACAAAGTGCATTACCGGCTGATGATGGGAGAGGGACCCACGGATGTTGTCCTGCGGGCCGGTATGATCACCGAGGACAATACCACGCAGATGATCGTCGGGGTCGGACGCTCTTCGCAGGAAGAATAAAAAACAAAAAAGACATTCAAGTACGAGGGGGTAGGCGATGTCAGTCAAAAGAGATAAGAAGCATGTCAAGGTGACCTTCAACGCACCGGTGGTGTTGATCTTTGCGATCATCTGTCTGGGGGCGTTGATCCTGTCATTGATTACAAATGGTAAGAGTGACAGTATGTTTATCGCATACCGTTACGGATGGCTCAGGCCGGCAACTTATCTGCGTATGTTAACGCATGTCTTCGGCCACAGCGGCTGGAATCATTTTATCGGCAATATGTCCTTTATCCTGCTTTTGGGACCGCAGCTGGAGGAACGCTACGGTTCGAAAAAGATCATCTGGATCATGGCGGTGACGGCGCTGGCGACCGGGTTTATACATCTGTTGTTCTTTGCGCGGGTCGGTTTGTGCGGTGCCAGCGGCATTGTTTTCGCGTTCATTCTGCTCACATCCTTTACCAGTTTTAAAGAAGGCGAACTGCCGGTGACCGTGATCCTGGTGGCACTGATCTACATCGGCAAACAGGTATACGAGGGATTGTTTGTGGACAGCAATATTTCCAATATGGCACATATCATCGGCGGAACCGTGGGCGCATTTGTCGGTTACCATTGGAACAAAACTTGATCCGGGGGGATGAGAATTGACAGACGAAAAAAGACAGGCATTCTATGAACTGTTTGTAGAAATGAACAATTGCATGACCCAGCCGGATCCGAAGGATTTCGACCGGGACTATTTTGTGGACATCTTAAGACGCATCTGCGAACTGTTCGGGATCGCCAAAGGTGTGACGGAGTTTTATCAGTCCTTTAAGGATGAGGAGGAGCACAACGGTGAGGTCCTGATCGATTACGATAACGGCCACGGCGAAGTGGTGGTGATCAAACGACGCATCATCACCCGCTTCAAGGGCGTTATCATCGGAACGCTGCTGGCGGCCAAAGATGCGGAGCCGCTGGACGAGGAAGAAAAGACCAAGCTGGATCAGGTGCTGCGTGCGCTGCTGGCGTTTATCAGCCGCAACCGCCTGATCCGCGTGGTGGAGAAGCTGGGCTATTATGACGAATATTCGTATCCGAACCTGCGGCATTTCTATCGCTATCTGGGAGAGCAGAACGAAAAGGGCCGTCTGAAGGAAATGACGATCGCGTGCCTGAACCTGCGCCATTTCGGCCTCATCAACCAGGAGATCGGCAGAAAACTGGGAGATGTGGTCATGAAGGGCTTCTTTGATCTGATAAAGGAAGCCTGCGGGGAGAGCGGATGCGTCTGCCGTATGGGCGGCGACAATTTCATCCTGGCTTGTGAAAAAGTGCGGGTGGACCGCTTGCTGGATGTTACCGCCGGTTCTGCCGTTGCCTACGATGCAGAGCATGACAAACGCGTGCTGGTCAGCGCCAGCGTGGGTCTGTACAATGTGGCGGACGATTTTGTGATGGACGGCCCGGGGATTTTGATGGACCGTGTGATGACGGCAGTGAACATGGCCAGACAGGGCGTGGAAGGCAATGTGATCTTTTACGACGACCGGGTACGGGATCGCAAGCAGGTGCTGCAGCGGCTGCAGAGCGAGTTCCCCAAGGCGATCCAAAACCGGGAGTTTCATGTTTATTATCAGCCGAAGGTGCATGTGGAAACCGGCGAGCTGAAAGGTGCGGAGGCACTGTGTCGCTGGATCAAAGACGGCAAGGTGGTTTCTCCGGGCGATTTTATCCCCGCTTTGGAACAGGGCGTGGAGATCTGCGAACTGGACTATTATATGTTGGAGCGTGTGTGCGAAGACATCGCCCGCTGGCTGGAAGAGGGGCGCGATGTGGTGCGCATCTCGGTAAACTTTTCCAGAAAACATCTGGTGGAAACGGACCTTTTGGAACACATCCTGGATGTGGTCGAGAAGTACCGGATCCCGCATGAGTATATTGAGATCGAGTTGACCGAGACCACGACGGACGTGGAATTTAAAGATCTGAAACGCGTGGTTATGGGCCTGCGCAGCGAAGGCATCTATATGGCGGTGGACGATTTCGGTGTGGGATATTCGTCGCTGAATCTGATCCGCGAGATCCCCTGGCATGTGATCAAGATCGACCGCAGCATCCTGCCGGAGACGGAGGCGGATGCAAACTGCATCACCGGCCTGATGTATAAGCATGTGGTGAGCATGATCCGCGATCTGGGTATGGAAGTGGTGACGGAAGGTGTCGAGCAGAAATGGCAGGTGGACCTGCTGCGGGATACCCAATGCTATATGGCGCAGGGCTTTTATTTTGACAAGCCGCTGCCGGTAGAGGAGTTTGAGGCAAGACTGCGAAAGAGCTTTTATGGGCTGTTTTTGTAAAAAGGGTCTTCCGTAAACGGGCGTCAGAGAGTATGATAGAAAAGATTTGTTTTATATAAGATCAGAATAACAGAAAGGATTTAGTAAGAAGAAATGGCACTATCAAAGAAACCGGTAAAGGGCATGAAGGACGTACTGCCCAGAGAAATGGAGATTCGTACCTACGTACAGGAGCTGATCCGCGATACCTACAAAGGTTATGGTTTTACGCAGATCGAGACCCCCTGTGTGGAGCATATCGAGAACCTGACCAACAAGCAGGGCGGCGAAAACGAAAAACTGATCTTCAAGATCTTAAAGCGCGGTAACAAACTGGATCTGGGCAGCGCACAGAGCGAGGCGGATCTGGTGGACGGCGGTCTGCGCTACGATCTGACCGTACCGCTTTCGAGATATTATTCCGAGCATGCCAACGAACTGCCCACACCGTTCAAGGCATTGCAGATGGGCAATGTATGGCGTGCCGACCAGCCGCAGCGCGGTCGTTTCCGCCAGTTTATGCAGTGCGACATCGACATTTTGGGCGAGCCGTCCAACCTGGCCGAGATCGAGCTGATCCTGGCAACCACCACACTGCTGGGCAAACTGAATTTCAAGAATTTCAACATCCGCATCAATGACCGCCGTATGTTAAAGGCCATGGCATCCTATGCAGGTTTTGCCGAGGCGGATTATGACAGCATCTTTATCATCCTCGATAAGATGGACAAGATCGGCGCAGAGGGCGTGGCAAAGGAACTGTCCGAGTCCGGTTACGATGCGGCAGCCATCGAAAAATACATGGGACTATTTGACGGTCTGGCAGGCAAGAACGGCGCAGAGGCACTCGCGTTCCTGGAGAGCACCATGGGCGAGGCACTTCCTGCAGCTTGCCGTGACAGCTTGAGCGAGATCTTTTCCGGTGTGAATGCGGCCAAGAGCGCAGACTTTACCCTGCTCTTTGACCCGACCCTGGTACGCGGTATGAGCTACTACACCGGCACCATCTTTGAGGTGGAACTCAAAGAGTTTGGTTCTTCCTGCGGCGGCGGCGGCCGATACGACGAGATGATCGGCAAGTTTACCGGACAGAACACCCCGGCCTGCGGATTCTCCATCGGTTTTGAGCGCATCATCACCATTCTGCTGGAGCAGGATTTTACCGTGCCGCAGAAGGGCAGCAAGGTAGCGTTCCTGGTAGAAAAAGGCATGGACAGAGCGCAGACGGATGAAGTGTTCGTACAGGCAGAAGAGCAGCGTCGTGCCGGCAACACCGTACTGATGGTGCGTATGGCAAAGAACAAGAAATTCCAGAAAGAACAGCTCGCGGCAGACGGATATACCGACATCAAAGAATTCTTCAAAAAATAAAGCGGGGATAAGGTATGGCAGAAATCTATCTTTCAGGCATACGGGTATTGGAAAACGAAGGGAACGTGCAGAATGCGCTTTCACAGGTGGATCCGGCAAGACGCGCACAGGCGATGCAGATAAAGGCCCCGAAGAAGCGGGCGCAGTCCCTGGCGGCCGGTCTTTTGCTGCAGCACGCCGCCAGAGAGCATCTGGGGAGCGAGGCACCGGCAGGCATCTATGAGGTGGCGACGGAAGCAAACGGCAAGCCGTATTTTAAAGATTTTCCCAACATGCACTTTTCCCTGTCCCATTCCGGGCAGATGGTGCTGGTGGCCATGGCGGACCGGCCGGTGGGCGCGGACATTCAGGAATGGAAGGAACTGAAGGCGGATATCGCGGGCAGATTTTTCCATCCGGAAGAGACGGCGTACCTGCGGGGATTGCCGGCCAGTGCTTCGGAAAAGGCGTTTTTTGATCTGTGGTGTCTGAAAGAAAGCTATATCAAATATACCGGAAAGGGTCTGTCCCAGCCGCTGGATGAGCTGGACTTTACCCCGGTATTGCAGGGAGGCGGATTTGCCGCGTTTGAATTTACCGAGGACGGCAGCCGTATCCGTGCCGAACTGATCGAAGTCCCCCACGGGTATTCGGCCGCGGTGATCGAAGCGATCTGATTTTTCGGCTTTGGGGATGTGATTGCAAGACCTGCGGATATATGATACTATTTTTCGTAGAACTGAGATGGGGAAGGTATAATGCATGGGCGATAGCATGGGGACCAAAGTGAAAGTAAATAACGAGATCGATCTGTGCGAGATCGTAGCGCCGAAGCACAAAAAGGTGGAAGAGATACGCCACCGCATTTCGGCCGCGTTGCAGTACGCCAGGATCTCTTATTTCATCCGCTGGCAGGAACCCGGATTGTTCGGGAAACTGGTATTCCGCGAAAAGGCCAGACCGGTCTTTTGCGTGAATGCGGCACAGTTGGAGGATGCGCTGCGCATCTGCGAGGAGCTGCGGCTGACCAATCAGGATGTGCATATCCTCGGGGAAAAGTCTAAAAATAAATACAGTTTGTAAATTTTCAAAAAAAAATTTGATTTGTGTATTGACATCTAAGGGGGTGTTTGATAGAATAAACACTCGGTGATGTAAAGTGCTGCCGTGGCTCAGATGGTAGAGCGTCGCATTGGTAATGCGGAGGTCGGCGGTTCGATTCCGCTCGGCAGCTTTAATCAGAAAACTTATCGGGGTGTGGCTCAGTTTGGCTAGAGCGCCGTGTTAGGGACGCGGAGGCCGC
>CAMJAP010000064.1 GCA_946403625.1 uncultured Lachnospiraceae bacterium | reverse complement strand
AACCGATATTATTATACCATATTCCGCCCTATATTCAACCGCCGCCCATCATCTGCTTGGCCAGGTCCTTGAGGTCCACTTCGGTGCCGTCGTCCAGCAGCATGGTGTGATCGATGTCTTCCCCGTCCGGGAAGAATGCTTTCTTCGGTTTCAGGTCCAGCCCCACGATGACCGGTTTGTCACGGAAGGTCACATCCAGATGTGCTTCCCGGTCGTGACGGTTGCTTCTTACGATATGTTCCTCCAGACCTTTGAGAGGTCCTTCTACTATATTATAATGGTCGCCCTGTTTATAGCCGACCGACATGCGTTCCACACCGTCCGCATCCAATATCTGATCCAGGAATGCCGTTTCTTCCGCACTCAGCTCGTTCCAGCTTTGGTCGTCGATGGTGGCACCGCTGTCCTTGACTGCCTTGACGGACAGTTCATTCACATAAGTGATGATATCGCGGCTGTTCTTTCGTATGAAAAGATACAGTTCCTTCTGACTCATATCGGTATGCGCGAACAGATATCCCGGGAACAGGGGTTTCCGGCCGATCGACTGTGTCTTACGGATCCAGTATTCCCGCTCCGGGAGGAAGATGCGCCCGCGATCTTGCGGGAATCGGCGCGACAGTGCCGAAGCCAGCAGTTCCTGCTTCAGGGTGCCGGTAGCCAGTGTCAGATAGCGAAGGTTTTGATTTGGTTGCTCCATGTTGTACGCCTTTCTGCCAATTGTTGGCATGGCTTCGCCATAGGACAGGGGGTATTTCGTTCGCCGAGGTTACGATTCCACCTCATCCGGCCTGCGGCCACCTTCCCCTCAAGGGGAAGGCAGATACATTGGTCTGCCCTATGTAAATACAATATGATCCCTCATCTCACCGCAGACGGTAAACCGACCTTGCGGGGTCTTAATGAGTTCCTGTACTACCCGGGGATCAGTTGCCTGCCCCGACGCAGCATACCTTTTTACCGTTAAAAACAATAAAAAGGGCGCAAAAAGAGTGTTCTTTTCGCAATCGTTTTATTTCTGTATTACTAATTGTATGATTATAGCGGAAATTGTAAGAAAAATCAACTAGGGAATCTGTCGCCCGGGAATACGACACCTCAGGGGCCATCTTCTCCCGGGAGCAAGCAGCGCATTACTATGCCCACCTCACTCCGCCTTTACGCCTTTGAAGCGCTCCACATAGTCGATGAAGGCGTCCGGGCGCAGTGGTTGCGAGAAATAAAAGCCCTGGATCAGGTTGGCGCCGGCATTGAGAACGAAATCCAGCTGATATTTGGTCTCCACGCCTTCCTGGATCACATTTACGCCCAGGCGGCGCAGCATACGAATGGTATCTCCCAGCAGCATACGAGAGTTTTTATTTTTGTCCGCATCCCACAGCAGGCCCTTATCCGACTTGATGTTTAGGAAATCCATGCTGATGATATAGGTCAGGTTGGAATAGCCCGTACCGTAATCATCCAGCGAGAAGGTAAAGCCTGCGTGTTTCATATCGTTGATCACGCCGATCGGTGAGGATGCCGCATTCACGGATGCCGTCTCGGTGATCTCCAGATTGATCTGCTCCGGCTCGATATCGTACTTCTTCATAATCTCACGGAAGCGCTCCAGCGTATTGCCCATAATCAGCTGATAGATGCTCAAGTTCACTTCGATATAGTCCAGATGCAGTCGCTGCACCCGTTTCTCTGCCAGGAAGGCGCACACTTCTTCAAAGACCACCAGGCCGATCTCCACGATCATACCGTTACGTTCCGCGATGGGGATCAGCTCATCCGGAGACAGCCGTCCCAGCACCGGGTCATTCAGTCGCAGCAATGCCTCGGCCGATACGATACGGTCTTTTTCCGCATCCCAGATCGGCTGGTAATACACCTCAAAACGCCCTTCGGACAGAGCCCGCTTCAGCGCTTCTTCCACCTGTGCACGACGGGTGATGAAATACAGCTCGCTTCCCCGCTGCACCTGCACACCCTGATGCTCTACTTCTGCATTCTCCTCCGCCAGTTCCAGCAGCAGGTCCGGCTCGGACAGTTCTTCCGGCACCATCGCCACACGGATCAGCGTATTCAGATCCAGCGATACATTCTTATACACCCAGCCATCCGCAAATCTCTCTTCGATGCGGTCCACGATCGCCCCCACCTGTTCCACATCATGGTAGAGGATGATCAGCGCCAGGTTATTAGGTGTCACACGGTACACCGTCACATCCCGGCTCAGATCACGCAGCCACTGCGCCATCATACGGATCACTTCGGTCATATCGTTATACTCCAGCATACGCGTATAGAAACGCATGTTGGTCATATTCAAACATACCACGGCATACTTATGGCCGGTATGGATCATTCGTACATTGTCACTTTGGAAAGCCTGCCGGTTGAATACTCGGGATGCGCCGTCAACGAATTCATCTTCGTTCTCCACGGTCAGCATCACGCCCAGCATCGAGATGGATTCTGCAAAAAGCTCCACCTTCAGATTCGGCGAGAGGTACTGGACCAGCACTCCCACCAGGGTGAAACTGAAAAAGTACCACAGCGCCAGATTGGTGGATCTGGACACCGCATTACGGTACCGTATCATATAGTACATACTGACCAGCAGATACCCGCCGCTGATCACATAAATGACAGCCTCGCCGGCGGAGCGTTGAAACTCCGCCTGGCTGTCATAATAAAATATCCATTGTGTTAACGGATTACTCGCAACCATAAAGATCGAGACAAACATCGGCAGGAGCAACAGCACAAAATAACCCTTCCCCCGTTTCACACCCACACCGTTGACCATCATAATGTAGAGTGCATAAAAAGGAGCCAATGTCTGATGCGCCATCAGGTACAGGACCTGTGTTGCATACTGCACCTTAAACAGGGTTCCCGTCGCTACGCAACTGTTCTCGATATAGTTGCTGATGATGTCGGTCACTGCCGAAAACGCCACAAAGATCAGGATCCACAAAAACACCTTACTCTGTGACCGCAGCAGCTGTTTCCTGCTCAGAAAATACACGATACAGGAAACCGACAGGACCAGCGTACAAAATAGGAATACGATATCCGTCATAGATTATCAGATCTTTCTGTCGCGTACTTCCATCAGCTTGTTCTTCAATTCGGTTTCCATACGAGCCATTTCCTGCTCAGCCTGTTTACGCTTCTCACGGCCCTCTGCCTGGATCTTCATTACCTCATCAAAGGTAGAGATCAGGTTCTGGTTGGTCTTGTTCAGCGTCTCCAGATCCACGATACCACGCTGGGATTCCTTCTCGGTCTCGATGGTTGCCAGCTTCAGAGCCTCTGCATTCTTCAGCAGCATCTGGTTGGTCACATCGGTTACCGCACGCTGTGCCTTGGCAGCCTCGGTTGCATTGTGGATACCCAGAGCGATGACCATCTGGCTCTTCCACAGAGGGATCGTATTCACCACGGTGGAACGGATCTTGTCCACCATCATGATATCATTGGACTGGATCATACGGATCTGCGGAGCTGTCTGCATTGCGATGGTACGGGTCAGTTCCAGGTCGGTCAGTTTCTTGGAGAAACGATCGCACATATCTTCGTAATCTTTTGCTGCCTGAGCGTCTTCTGCCAGACCGGTTGCCTGTGCCTTTGCACGCATCTCCGGCAGGATCTTGTTCTCGGCTTCTTCCAGTTTCTTCTTACCGGCGATGATGTACATGGACAGTTCCTTATAATAGGTCAGGTTCATGTCATACATCTTATCCAGAGTCGCCGCATCCTTCATCAGACGGGTCTCGTGATCCTGCAGTGCGCCCACGATCTTGTTGATGTTGACCTCGGTCTTGTCGTACTTGGCCTTCATCATCTCTACTTTGTTGGTCTGCTTCTTGAAGAATCCGCGGATACCTTTTTCCTCTTCGCCGTTAAAGCCCTTCAGCTCGGATACCACGCCGGTCAGCAGTTCACCGACCTCGCCCATATCCTTGGTACGCACATTGTCGAGCGCACGGTTGGAAAACTCTGCCATCTTCTGCTGTGTTGCCGCACCATAGGTCATGATCGTACCGCTGTCGGTAATATCGATCTGTGCCGCAAAATCATCCACCATCTTCATTTCTTCCGGTGTGAGCTGCTGCTCGATCACTTCCTTTGCGTCAGCCACATCCTGCTTTCCGGTGGTCAGCTCTATTTCCTGCGGCTTGGGCGCCTCTGCTGTGCCAAACGGATTCAATGTCAGTGTAGGAGCGGTTGCTGCCCCCAGTTCACCGATTGCCTGGGAATTTGCATCTGCCATCCCCTGTACACCCTGTACTGCTTCTGTTACCCCTGCTTCTGCCATGGTAAAACCTCCTCAAAATAGATTATATTTGCATTTTATTTTTTAACTTGTTTCGTTTAAGAACCGCTTGTTTCAGTTCTCGTCGCCGGTCCCCGGCATCGTCTGGTTGGATGTGAAACTGTGCCCGGTCAGTCCCTCCTGGGAAAGTAGCGTACGCATTACTTCCACATCGGTGGCGATATCCAGGCTCGTATCCTCAAACAGACTGTCAAACAGCCGGTCAAACGCTTCGTTCATAACATCGATGGTATCCTCGATCTCTTTCTTGGATTTCTCGATATTGGTACTGCTCTTGCCCTGGGAATCCAGATCTGCATAGCTGTGCAGCAGTTTCACCATGGTCGGCAGATAATAATTCATCAGACGCGTCATATCTTCCGTCAGTTCCGGCTGCTGCTTGGCCCGCTCCACGATCACTTCCACGGAGTGTACCATACGGTCCAGCTTGGCGGTGACATCCACATCCGGGATATCCTTGTTGCACTGACGGATCTGCTGGATATATTCCTCGCCCTGCTTGATGATCTCGTACTGTGCTTCGGTCAGACCGCCGTATTCTTTCTCCCGCTCCGCCTGCTCCTGTGCCTTCTGTGCCGCACGCTCTGCCGCCACCTGTAAGGTATGCAGATACTGCTGGTAGGTTTCCTCACTGGTGATCAGCGTATCTCCGTTCTCATCCAGATGCCCCTGCATAAACCAGCCGTTACGGATCATATCCTGCAGTTCACGGATGGTGAACTCTTTTTCCTTATCGGTCATCTTGCTCAGCATATCCACCTGGGCATAGGTCTTTTCCCCGAGAACCCGCTGATACTCTTCAAAACGCTTGATCTTTTTCAGATGTTTCGTTCCGCAGATTGCTCCGAACAAAGGGCCTGCCGCAAAGAAAAGGAACAAAAAGCCTGCCCCGAGTAATCCGGCAAGGAAATCTCCGTCGAAGGCGGAAGAGATCAGCACGCCCAGCGACATCAGCCCCGCAAAACCGCCGAACATATATCCGATGGTCGTTCCGATGGCGGCTCCGACCTTGGACGACTTCATATTCTTGTACAGCGCCGAATTGCGATAGCCGCCCTGCATCTGTGCCGGCATAGGCATCGGTATTCCCTGCGCCGCCTGATAACGACGCTGATTGATATCCCGTACCCTTTGATAGGTCTGGGTGTTCATATAGCTCTGTGCGTTTGTAAACTGCTGATAGCCCGGAGGATTCTGCCCCTGATAGCCGTTCTGGTAATAACCGCCTCTCTGTCCCGGGCGCCCGCCCTGCTGGAACGGAATGTTCACCGTCCTGCCGATATTGCTGAACAGTGCCTCCATCTCGGCGGAGACATTGCGGCTCAGATTGCTGTAGTCACCGCTCCGTAATGCATCCTGCACCGTCGAAGTCACGCGGGATACGCCATCCGTGATCACTTCTTTCATTTGATTGCGATCATAATCACCTGTTGCCATTGCTTTATTTCGAACCTTCCTCTTTCCTATCCTTCTTTTTTTCCGTATGTTCTGCTTTTGCAGAATCTTCAGATTTTTCGGTATTCTCGGACGCCTGCATCTGCGCCGCGCTCTCTACCAGATAATCCACGATGCCTTCTGCCGAATGTCCGCGGTTCTGCCAGCTTGCTTCCCGCAGATCGTCACGGCTCTTCTGATAATCACTGCTCTCTACCAGCTCGTCCATCAGCGCCTGGAAACGACCGAAGTCTTCCTCCGTGATCATCTTGCCCAGCTTCGGGAATACCTGCTGTTTCCACGGTTCCTCATCGATCCAAGCCGCATCGTAAGGCGCCATATCCGACTGCCCGCCGGCAAAGCACAGCACCGGTTTGTCAAAGACGAATGCAAAGTCAAAGACCACGCTGGAAAACTCACTGATCAGGATATCCGACCGGTCCAGCACCTCAAAGTTATCGGCATCCCGGTTCCACTCCACGCGGTCGCCGTATTTGTCCATCAACGGCTGCAGGATATCCATCTCCACCTTAAACGACTGGGGATGGGGCCGGACCACCACCTTGTAGTCCGTCGCCAGCAGCGCATCGATCAGTTTTTCTTTATAACGGTTCAGTACGGAGATCTCGCCCCACGAAGGTGCCAGCAGCACGGTTCGCTGTTTCTTCTCCGGCTGCGCACTGCCTTCCCGTTCCCGTCGTGCCAGCAGACCGTCCATATAAGTACAGCCCACCACCTGCAGGTCTTTCTGCGGAATGCCGCGCAGTTCTTCCAGTTTGCGGATATAGCGCTCCTGGAAATCTCCCACCAGCAATACGGAATCGTAAAAATCCAGGCCGAACATACGATACGCCGTACCCTCATCCAGCGAATGGAAGATATGCACATATTTCCCTACATTCTTGGAACGTTTCCACTGGTACACTTCCAGTCCCGGTGTAGTCGCCAGCAGCACCCGCGCATTCAGCAGGTTCAATCGGGCAAATGCCTTATTTCCTTCCCCGATAAAGGTGCAGTGCACATGTGTGTATCCCTGCTCCAGCGCCGGATCTTTCTCATCCGCCGTATAATATTCACAGTCGATCCCGCGCTTTTCAAACTCCTCGCATACCGGTTTGAACACATTCCAGTAGCTCTTACCCTCGCTGAAGATCACATACGGCAGCTTCTCATCCGAGGTCTTGTCCTTGATGCGCCCGCCGCTCAACACGAACTTAAACTTGATCCACAACTTCTGGAAGAAGAACAGCAGCGTCGAAAAGATACCGATCAACGCCGCAAACAGCATACTGCCGGTTCCGGGATCTATATATAACAGGTACATTCCCATTCTTCTCCGATAATATATTATAATCTATGGAATTATATCACAAAACAGCCGTTTGTTCAATTATTATCGGGAATTCTTGATGAAATTCTGTGTTTCTGCTATAATCCTATACTATGGACTATCAAACAAAACGAAAACACATTCTCATACTGTTTTTTATCATCATGGCCTTTCTGCTGGTGTATACCGTGGCAGGCTCCATCCTGGTGACCCGGGATCGCGAAGCGCAGGCCAGGGCCTCCGAACGCGGCAGGCTGCAGGGTGGCCGGGGACGCTTAAACGGCGACGAACGCGGTCGACTGGCCGATGCGCAGGAAGGCGACAACGGCAAGGGTTCGGATGCTCCCGTGGTGGAGACGCCGCCGGAAGACCGTGTGGCTGCCATCCAGAACCGTCTGGTGCGTCAGCAGATGGTTACCCCCGTCGGCGACGGCAAGGACACCGTAACGGTCATGATCTATATGAACGGATCCAATCTGGAGACGGACAGCGGCTATGCGACCCAGGATATTTCCGAGATGCTCAAGGCGCCCCACAGTGATCAGGTCAATGTCGTGATCGAGACCCTGGGCACCAAGAGATGGCATGACTATGATATCAAAAACGACCACACGCAGCGGTTTGTGCTGGACGAAGACAAGCCGGTACTGGTGGATGACACTTTGAAACAGCTGGACTGCACCGATCCGGAGACCCTGACCGACTTTATCACCTGGTCGGCGGAAAACTACCCTGCGGACCGCTATTTCCTGATCCTCTGGGACCATGGCGGCGGCGCCGTGGACGGATTCGGCTGGGATCAGTACCAGCGCTACGAAGCCTCGCTGACCACGGACGAGATCCAGAGTGCCCTGCGGGATGCCGGTGTGACCTTTGACTTTATCGGTATGGACGCGTGCATCATGTCCTCGATCGAGTTTTGCTATGCTTTGTATGATTTCTGTGACTACTGCATCCTTTCGGAAGATTTTGAGTCCGCCCTGGGCTGGTCTTACGAAGGCTGGATGACCGCCCTGGCACAGAACACCTCCATCGACACGCCGTCCCTGGCCACCATTATCATCGACGATATGGTAAATGCCAACAAGTCGAACCGCCGATCCGGTGACAGTTCCACTCTGGCGTTGATCGATGAGCGCTACATTCCTTCGGCCTTTGACAGCTGGGTGAATTTTGCATACGCCAACGAGGCGGCACTGCTCACCACCAATTTCAGCCGTGAAGTGGCCCGCACCGGACGCGCCCTGCCCCCCTGCCGTGTATCTTCGGATCTGCAGGAATACTACATCACCGATATGCTGGCGCTGGCGGTTTCCATCGATTCCAAGGAAACAAAAGGTCTGGTCTCCCGTCTGGCGGCTGCGGTAGCTTACTACAACTGTACGGATGACAATATGGGCCTGACCGGACTGGCCGTCACCTTACCTTACGGCGACAACAGCTTCTACAGTTCCCTGGAAAAAGTATATGCCAACATCGGCATCGACAAGCGCTATGTGGAATGGCTGAACAAGTTCACAAAGAACTACGGCGGCAGCGATTACTACGATTACGAAGAATTTAACCAGAGCTGGAGCGGCTGGGAAGAATACAGCAGTAACTGATATCAAAAAATCATACAGGGATTTCGGGCAAAGAATATGGTTTTTTCATCCCCGGTATTTTTATTCCTCTTCCTTCCGATCGTGTTGATCGGATATCATGGGATCTTTCGTAAAACAGCATCCGGAAACCTTTGGCTGCTCCTGGCCAGCATTTTGTTTTATGCCTGGGGCGAGCCGGTTTTCGTTTTTGTGATCCTCCTCAGCAGCATTCTCAACTGGCAGATCAACGAACAGATCAAAAAACACAGCGGAAAGAAAAGAAAACTTCTTTTTGTCACCATCCTCATTTTGGATGTGGCTGTTTTGGTGATCTCCAAATATACCGGCTTTCTCCTCGACAATCTGAATCTGCTATTACAAATGTAAATATTTATCTTCCGAAATTTGAAACCGCCTTTCACCTGATCCGCATCAATGACGAAGCCGAAAAGAACATCGAACTCGACGGCACATTTTCCGAATGTGTTTACGACTTAAACAAAGCAGACAGCAAACATTTCGCTAATGTACTGACTGCTTACTCCGCTTCCAACCTTGGCGGAGGCACATTTACGGAACTGGAAAACCGGATGAGCGGTGAACACCACGGCACCGTCATCGTCTTTTCCAATTCCTATTCCTGGCATATGCTGCCTTATCTTGCGATGGAATTTGACAGATTATATTTCATTCACACAGATATGAAAGAAAGTGCAGAAATATACTTAGACGCACTGCATCCGGATCTGGTCATCGAAGCGCTCAATTAATCTTCGAGCAACTCCTTTTGATACCGTTTGATCCGCTCTTCCCAGCGGAACCGTTCGGTATTTTCGTATCCCCGTTTGATATACCGTTCTCTTACGGCAGGGTCTTCCATGGTTACCAGCATCTTTGCGACAGCCTGCGGATCTTCCGGATCTGCCAGCAACGCTGCATCACCGACGACTTCCGGCAGAGATGTGCGATCCGAGCATACGACCGGAACGCCCAGCTGCATTGCTTCCAGCGGCGGGAAACCAAAGCCTTCCTGCAGTGACAAAAACAAAAATACTTTACTGCCCTTGATCACGGCATACATATCTTCATCCTTCGGCAGATAGGAATAGCCCACGATCTTTGCACGCTGCTCTTTCGTAAATTCAATGTGCTGTTCTTCGATCACGCGGTCGACGCCGGCATTGTCCAGTCCGATGATATGCAATCCGAACATCGGATATTCTTCCTGCGAATGTAATCCTGTATATGCTTTGTATGCTTTCAAAACACCCACGACATTTTTATGCGGAAGCTTGGATGCGATCGCGGAAATATACGGTACATCCGTCGGCTTTACTTCTTCCGGATAACCGCTGCGGATACTCTCTGCATCCATCCGGTTCATACCGGAAAGGATCGGTACCACACGATCCGGATCCTGCAGTCCGGCCACTTTCACAATATCCTTCTTGGCATATTCCGAAACCGTGATCACGCGATACGCTTTGCGGGCAGACGCTTTTAAGCGCCACATAATATAATAATTGGTCTTGCCCAATACGCCCGGAAAATGCTCTTGATAATAAAACGGGATCATATCGTGAATGATGACATAGTTTTTCGAGATATTCCGAAGCGGAAGATAGCCGCGCGGAAACAGCACCTTATCCGGCCGGATCTTTTTGATCGCCTGATTTACAAGTACCAGTTCCCACATCGCGCAGATCGCCTGCGACGTCGGATTGTATTTGACCTCTACAAACTCAACACCGTCGATCGCAAAATCCTCGCGATTGTATTGATTCCCGAGGATCACGATACGCGCACCGGATTTTACCCGCACCAGATGATCTGCCAGGTTCTTTGCCAGATTATAAATTCCTATGCTTTTGCCGGTCCCTTTGACCAGCTTGAAACAATCCATTAATAAGATCAAGATCCTGCTCTCCCGCTATACGCTTTCGTTCATTATTCCTGTGCAATAAATCTTAACTTCAGTTTTCCGCGGGCATCATATTCCACGCGATAGATCGCATCGTTCGTCATTCCCGGCCCTACCAGAGCAAACAGATTGTGATATTTATTGATATGGAAATCCACGATGTTATCCAGATAAACATAGGTATAACCGCCATCCCGGATCAGGGCTTCCAGTTCTTCGGGTGTCATGGTCTTTTGGATCTCACCGCCGCTCCAGCGATAAGGATCTGCATTAAAATGCAAACCGCTGATCGTATCTGCTCCCGCCGGAAAGACTTCCCAGCAAAAATCCACGGAGATATCGCGGAACAGTTCCGGATCCATATAGAATACCCTGTCTTCTTCGGTAAAGACGATCTTGCCGCTCTCGACGCAGTCCTTGATCACCGGGAATACATAATCGCGCTCGGCTTTGTGAAAGATCTCGCCCACGGGATCCATGTACACACAGCCCAGCAAAAAGAGAAAACCGGCGATCAGTACCGTGTCTTTCTTCCATGTGCGCACTGCCTGAAACAAAAGCGCTGCCGCGGAAAGAACGACCACCGGCGCCACATAGGCTGAGATCTTCGGGATCGGGTTGGCTTTGGGCATACGCAGCACATCGATATACAGCACGCACAATACCAGCAGATACAAAACCACACCGAATACAAACGCCGCGTGAAACGCATCCGGCATCGAAACACCCTTCCGGTTCTTTTTGTTAGTTTTGCCGTGTGCGATCCCGGATACTGCCAACAGGAGAAACAGGAAAGTCGTATCGTAGATGCGTATCACATGTTTACCGATGACAAAATTCTCTTCCTCAAATCCCATAAACAGTTTGTCGGTAAACTCTACCGCTTCTTCGATCACATACTCTTTGTATGGGCTGAAATGCAGCACCAGTGCTGTCACCGCGATTGCAGCAACCACCATTGCCAGAAAGATCACGATGGCACTGTTTTGTTTTCCCTTATTGTACCGGCTGATCACGCCGGCGATCACGGCACCGGACAGGACCGCTGCCAGCAGGCTGCCCGGGATAAACAGCAGGGTATGGGCTGCGCTCTCGTGCGTCAGTACCGTGTACAGATGCAGCACAAAAGAAACCGCACATCCGCTCAGCAACGCCGTAAACAAACGACCTCTGCGGCTGTTGTCGCGAAATGCGATCGCACAGCATCCGGTCATAAGCGGCAGAGCAGAGAACATTCCGTATTTGGTAAAAGTGCAGGCCGCACAGAAACCACAGGCCGCAAACAACACATCGCCTTTGCGCTCGCCCCAGTGGATCATGCGGTACACCACATAAAAGGTGTACACCATCGCTGCTGTCTGCAAGAGCGCCATATCAAAGCTGCGGTATACATTCTCGGTTTTTAACATCGGCAAAAACAATCCGATCGCAAGCATCAACAGCCACTGCCAGTTCTCTTCTTTGATGCGCTTGATCTGATAAAAGAACGGCAATATACCGGCGATCAGCCACACATCAAATGCGTAGATGCTCATCCATTCCGAATAGCCGCCGATCAGCCGTGTGCAAAAATACGCCCACAATGCGCCCAGCGGAAACGGATCCGTAAAATGATAGAAGGAATTGGTATCGCGCAGCGAATCGCATGCAAACATATTGCGTAACGACGGACCGTACAGCATCTTTGCGGGATCCGTCATAATATACCTCTCGCGCGCATACAGGAAAAAGAACACCAGATAAATACAGAATGCCGCAAATCCCGGCGTCAGTACATATTTCCCCAGCAGCTTTCGTTTGTTTACCAGGATCACGATCGCAGGTATGGCCAAAGCGATACCGATATAGGTTCCGACCGGCAGGCTGCCGGCCACACCGCAAATGCCCAGCACCATAGCGATCAGACTGATGGCCGGAAACACCATCAGTTCAAATCTTCGTTGAAACCGAACCGCCAATGCCGCGGCGATCGGAAGTACTATCAAAACACCCATAAACTATCCTCACCAAAATCCCAAACCATCCATGCTTCTTCACACAGATCCGTATTCATTCGCCATACTTCATATTCTCGTAGAGCACATATGTGATCGTGCCCAGTACGATTTCTTTTTCCGGTCTCAGATACGGGATATCCTCCACCGTTTCGCTCAACAGGATCCACTGATGATCCTGTATCTTTTCTTCCAGATTCATCATACCGCTGCCCCAGCCGAGACCGTCATTTTGCATCTCTCTTCCGAGCGACATGTTGATCATCGCCCCACCGTACACTTCCACATATACATCCTCCGGGATCTCTTGTGCAAAAGTGTTGAGGTATTCTTTCACCGCAGTATAATCCGCGATCTTTTTATCCACCAGGTTTTCTTTCGTCAACCGCATCTTTTCGATCGTATGTCCCGTATAGCCTGCGATGCCGAAGGACAGCACAAATACGGCCACCGTATATCCGAACCGGCACAGGTCTTTTTTCGGATCCCATGCCTTGGTTGCCGCTTTTTCATAAGCGATCACCAGAAGCGCCCCCAGATACGGTGCGATACAGGTATAGCTTTCCGGGCGACCCATCCAGTAGATAAAGATCCCGGCTGCATAAACCGCAAGAAACATTGTCGCCGTATCTTCCCCGGACAATTTCTTTTCCAAAGAAAGCAGCCGATGCACCCATACGGCTATGCTGCCCATCAGCACCAATTCAACCCCAATCCAGGGCGCATTGCCCCAGAACAGTTTACCGTTGCTGGTATCGCCTGCCTCTTCTCTTGCAAGCGTCGCCATTTCCTTTTTCCAGTTGAGCAGCTCTGCCAGACGCTCTCCCGGCTCCAGCATCCGCATATTATAGCCCTTTACGATCAGATAGGCGCAAAGAACTTCTGCCAACACGATCGGCACTTCCGGCAACGCCCGCAGGATATAATCCCTGATCTTTGTTCCCTTGCAATCCCGGGCAACTACGCAGACCACCCACGCAACCGAGCAGACCAAACCGCTCTCCATATTCCAGACGATCGCCAGTACACACAGGAGATATCCGCCCAAACGGAACCGGACTCCCATCTTTTTTTCCTTCTGCAACGTGCAGTACAGCAGCATCACAAACGGCCAGAGCATACGCAGCGGAAACGTCTGCAGATACAGGATGCTGATGATAAAACAATTCCATACAACGAGTCCGGCCAGCAGTCGTGAAAAATCTTCTTTTAAGGTGCGATGCAAAAACAGCAAAAGACACAACACCGCGATCCCGCTAAACAGCGCCGATGCAATACCGACGGTCTGCAGATTGTTTCCGAACACCCAAAGCAGCGGCCCATAAAACAACGCAAAATGCCCGTACATCTGTCGCAATCCGCCTGCAAACGGCTCACCGTTTGCCACATAGTAAATGGAATGATACAAGGTGCCGGTGTGATAAATGTCCGCGCTGTTGCCGGTATCCCACAGATTGATCACGCAATGATTCGCTGCTACCGCAACCGTAACCACTGCATAATAAATCCACCAAACCGCTTTCGGAATACGGATCTTTTTTATCTGTTTTGCTCCGAAAACCGCCGCTGCCAAAAGCAGCAATGACAATACGCTCCAATCATTGTGCGTATCGCAGAGCATCAGCAGTATTCCGATCACGGCATAGGCTGCCACACGCTCCTGAAAATAACAGATCAAATATTTCAAAATACGCTTTTGGAATTTGCAGTTTTCCAAAATCCAAAAGGCAAGCAAAAATACAACAAATACAACCAGATATCCCAATATTCGTTTATTGGAATCCTGCGTTCCGGTAAAGCGCCAAAACACTGAACTGCTCCTGGCCGACAAAAATACAAAGTGCACACACAGCGCGATCCCGGCAGATAACGCCGCATTCAAAACCGGCTTCAAAACTTTTTCCGGATCCTCCGGATCTTCCGCCGCCCTTCCCGCAGCCGCAATTGCCAGACAGAACAAAAATACGGACGTGAAACGACATACGGTATAGCTCCAGTCTTCCCAGGCAAGAAGCCTCAGCCCGATCCCGCAGCACCCGGCCAACACACCGCCGCCAAGCGCGATCCACGGTAATGTTTTCTTCCACCGCTTTTCGGCGATCCACGAAAACAAAAGGCTCAATGCCGTGATCGCAGAAAGCAGACCAAGCAGTGTGTATACGCTTTTCTTCCACCGCGCCATATAGGCGTGGTTATCATATCGAACCTCCAGCAGGGAGGCGTCTTCTGCCTGCATCCCGTAGCCGGTAAGCACATAATTGCCACGATCCTCCGCAACAAAATCGTACGCCTCTCCCGCTGCGATCAAAACCGGATCCGGTGCAAACGGAACTTCACACCCTTTGTGATCCGACAGCGTGATCACTACCGGATGCTCTGTATGATTCTCTATCACGACATCCGAATATTGCGTCGGCCAAAATACGATCCTTCCGATGCGTTCGGTATACGCCGGATCTACGGCAAACTCTCTTTCCGCCGCCCCTGCCGCCTTGGACGCGAGATCCGCATCGCTTAAGTAATAGTGTTCTGCCGAATAATGAAAATAACTAAACTGCTTATACCACAGCAGAACATAGATCACAAAAGCAATACCGACTACTAGCATCGGCAGACTTTTTTGCAACTTCTTTTTCATACTTTGATCTTAATCCATTCCGGAAGATAGAAATCTTCTTTCCATTTTCCTGTCACCGGACATATCACCACACGGTCCGGATCCGCATTCAGATAAGCTCCCCACCAGCTGTAGGTGCTGTTCGCCATGATATTATGCTTACAACAACTCATCAGATACATGTCCAATACGGTTTTTTCCTCGTTGTCATAATCCATATATTTCATGGTAATGCCGTCCACGACATTCTGTTCAAAGAAACTACGCGCATAATCAATATCATCCGAAAATACATACGCCGTCAGATCCGGATCTTTCACCTTTTCTTTCAGTGTCTGCAATGCCTGCAGATAATACTGCATCGACAATTCCCATCCCACCGACACATAATCTCCGCGGCGAATATGGATCGATACGGCATTGGTCTTTCGGATCTCTTCTTCCAGCGACGAAACCGCATCTTTATTCTTTAACCGCACCGCATCAATGATCTCTTTGCGATACTCGTTAAAATACTGATAATTCTGCCAATAGCCGTCAAAATAGGTGTCTTTTTTTACATCATACACACCCGGATCAAATCCCATATGATTCTTTTCTTTATAGATCCCGGTTCCCATACCGATCGCAAATCTCTTCATCCATCGGTTGGTCTTGAGCTTTTTCAAAATGGGATTGTAGGTATAGAAAAAAGAAATCCTTTTCTTATACGGAATATCATACTTTAAGATTTCCAGGCTTCTGTCTTTTATTTTATTCCGGTCCAAAACAGAAGTCTCGATACACAAGTCGCTTCCCGTTTTCTTTGCCACCGCATATCCGAATGCATAGCAGAACAATTGATTTCCCAGTCCTGCTTTTATATCAACGATTACACGCATCTTCTTCTCCAAACCTGCTTATTTCCCTTTGATCTTTGTATAGATCTCCGGACACATCCGGCACACTCCGTACAACAAACGGCGTTTTCCGTTCCACCGGCTTTTCTCGTAGTTACGATAAGCCTCACGATAAAGTTCCAGCAGTTCCTTTTGTTTTTCTTTTTCTTCCGGAAGATATTTTTTCAACTTCGAATAGTAATCCAGCAGCGCCGACAGATAAAAATACTCTTCCCGGATTTCCCACTGCGTCTCGCCGTTTTCATGATAAAACTCCCGGCGTTCCAGGTAAGCCCCGAGCATATCCAGTCGCTTGAGATTAAACTCCTGATGCACGATGCTGCCCGGACGTTTCGTATAACAATACAGCACCTCATCCACAAAAACGATCGACTGCGCTCTGTAGACATACTTTACCGTCGTATATTCATCTTCGTGGATCTTGCCCTCCGGAAAACGGATATCGCCGATCACTTCTCTGCGATACAGTTTATTCCACACGACGATGATCTGATTATGATCCCGATCATAATAATGTTCCACAAACTCTGCGGCTTTTTTTCGTTCCGTATGTGCGCCTTCGATCAACGGCCGGTCCCAGTTGGTATCGGTACGAAACCGGCAGATCGCCATCGCGCACTGCTCCGCTTCACAAGCATTATACAGACACTCGATAAACTGCGGATGCAGCACATCGTCGGAATCTACAAAGCTGACATATTCTCCCTTGCAGATCTCGAGTCCCGCATTTCTGGCACTCGACACCTCTCCGTGGGGTTTATGGATCACCTGGATCCGGCTGTCCTTTTGCTGATACTCATCACACAAATCGCCGCAACCGTCGGTGGATCCGTCATCCACCAACAGGATCTCCAGCTCCTGATAGGTCTGCCCTATAATGCTGTCCACACACGGTCGTAAATAATCCTTTACGTTATATACAGGAACTATGACCGATACGAGTTTTTGCGCCGCACTTCTCCCTGATCCGCTCATGCGATCTCCTCATAACTGACTTCTTTGGCCGTACCATCCGTAATCTTATAGATATGATCACAGTTCTTAATGGTAGTGATCCGGTGCGCGATCACGATCATCGTCACTTTTCCGGACAAACGGAAGATTGCATCCATAACCGCTGTTTCGGTCTCCGTATCAAGCGCCGAAGTCGCCTCATCCAAAACCAGCAATTCCGGATCGGTGTACAACGCTCTGGCAATACCGATCCTCTGTCTCTGTCCGCCGGAAAGCTTCACACCACGGTCACCGATGTTGGTATCCAGTCCGTCTTTTTGCTCCCGGATGAAATCAGCCAGCTGCGCTTCTTCCAGCACTGCCCATACCTTTTCGTCATCCACGGCATCCTTCGGTACACCCAGCGCAATATTTGCACGGATCGTGTCATCCAGCAGATAGATATTCTGCGGGATATAGCCGATCGTATGCCGCCACGCATCCATATTCTCGTGGATCTCTTTTCCGTCTACACACACCTGTCCGGACTGCGGATGATACAAACCGAGGATGATGTCCGCCAGCGTCGTCTTGCCCGCGCCGGAACCGCCCACAAAGGCCACCGACTTTTTGCTGGGGATCTCCAGCGATACACCGTTCAGTATCGTCACGTCCGGTTTGCTTTCATAGGCAAATACAATATCCTTCACCGAAATTCCCTGTTTGATCGCCAGGTGTTCCGAAGTGGTATTTCGTTCCGTCTCCGGCTTTACCGTCAGTTTCGCGATCTCCTGCAGATCCTGATATACCGCATCTACCGAAGATTTGTTAAACATGATCGCGTTCAGATAACCGCTGATCCGGTTAAAGGACGGCATCATACGAAATGCCGCAACCGCAAATACCGACAGCATCGGAACAAACTGCGTCATATCCGCTCCCGAAAGAATACGGATCGACATAAAGACCAGAATGCCGCTGATACAGATCATTTCTACCATCGGCTTGGAGATATTGTTCAACACCTGCTGCCGCTGTACCACCTTGGCATAACTGTTATAATTGGACTTGTACTGTTCCGAGAAAAACTCTTCTTTTCCGATGGTCTTGATCTCCTTGATCCCGTTAAAGGACTGCAGAAACCACTTGGACTTTTCCCCGGAATACTTACGGCTCTGGGCACCGAAATATTTCATTCTCTTTTTGAATACCAGCATAAACAGCAGCACCAGCATCGTCATCAAAACTGCCATGACCAGTGTGGTTTCCAGATCGGTAAATGCCAGAAACGATACCAGCAGGAAACATACCAGGATCTCCGTGATCAGCTGCAAAATACTCTGCACGGAATAAAAGAAATTCGCCACGTCATATTCTACGTTACGATTGAGTTCCGCTACATTGTGATCATAGTGAAACTGCAGATCCTGATACACATAACAGTCAAACATTTTGCCTGCCAGCTTTGCCTGATTATCATAGGTAAAACGGTATACAACACGGTTCATCCACAGAATATACAGGTTTTTGATCACATAGATCGCCGCCAGTCCCAAAGACATGATCACGATCAGTTTTTCATTATTTTCCAGATGCAAAAAAGTCATAAAGAACTGGAAAAAATGATTGCTTTCTATCACTTCCGGATTGGTGATTGCGGTGATCAGCGGCAAGATGGTGCCAACACCCAGCAGTTCGAAAAGAGAACTGATAAAGATTACGATCAGAATCAAAAAAACTTCTACTCTTTGTTTCTTATCTAAAACAGCATAAATCTTTTTAAGCATTTTAACTACCTGTTATCCTTCTGCCTGCAGCAGTTTTTCCACATCTTCAAACAACTCCGCATTCTTTCGGATCCACTTCTCACCCTTGTTCCACCAGGACAGTTTGATCAGTTTTTCGATCTGCTCTTCCGTAAAGCGGTATTTGATGTGTTTCGCCGGAACTCCGCCGACGATCGAGTACGGCTCCACATCTTTGGTCACGACCGCACCGGCCGCAATAACTGCGCCGTCTCCGATCTTCACACCTTCCATAATGCGCACTCCGGTGCCGATCCACACATCATTGCCGATCATCACCGTGATCTTTTTCTTCGGATCGATCCATTTAAAATCAGAGTACTTATCTTTGGACACATAGGTAAAACCGCACTGTTTCTGTGTGGAATAAAACGCCGGATGAATGGATGCAAACACTTCCGTCGGGTGATCCCCCGCCATGGTCATCACATCATTACCGATGCATGTGTAGCGACCGATCACGGTATTTTTGATGAAGCAGTTTTCACCGATATAACTTGCGTAACCGATACGGCTGTTCAGAAAGGTGACATTATTTGCCAGACGGTTGTAGCCTTCGAACTGATCCGTCGAATCCAGCTCCGCCTTGCCCTCAAAGATAATATGTTTTCCCTTCCATTTGGAACGGTGGATCGTCTGTTTTGCGCCATGTGTCACTGCATCAAAGATCTTCATAACATCTCCTTTGCCCGCAATACTCCCTGCGTATAATACTTGCACTGCTTCATATCATGCTGTTCAAAATACTCCGTGATATTTTCCGTGATCTGCGTATTATATTTTTCCGTTCCCCGGTTGCTCTCAAAATAGGACAGTGCCATTTTTTCGCCCATATGGCGATACTGCTCATTCACCAGGTTGGCGAATTCATCGTCATACTTCGTTCCCAGGATCGCCGGCCCTTTCTTGTTGCGCAGATAAAATGCCTTCTTTGCCGTCTCGGTCTGCTTCTCCGTTAACGGCTTGATATCTTCCACATGCGCAAGGCATTTCTCGTATTCGCTCTTCGATCCCGGTTCGATCGTAAAGCCGAGTTTTCCGAAATACGGCTTACCCACGATCACCACGGGGATCCCGAAGCATGCAAACTCGCCGCCCGCATTGCTTCCGATCGTGATCAGCACATCCGCCATATTCTTGATGCTCTCCGCACTCACATCGTCGGAAAGCAGATACATATTGTCGGTCTTATATCTCGCAAACATATCCTCGATGGAATCCTGCGATTCGTGATATGCGCTGCGGGTCGGATGCGGCTTTAAGATCCAGTTGACCTTATCGTTCTTGGCCGCCAGTGCCAGCGTATTTTCCGTCCAGTCATAATAGTCGCGGTAGAACAGATCGCCGTAATTGTAGACGGCATCCGTAAAGGTATGCGCCATGATCACGACATTTTTCTTCTGCGGATCCAGATGCAGTTCGTTTACGGCATCTTCCCGGCTGAGCACACGCTTGTCCTTAAAGGCACCGCGGTCAATGTCTCTGCCGTTCTTTCCCGCAAACCGCTCTTCCAAAAAGCGTTCTGCCTGCTCCACTTCCTTCGGCCCTACCTCTTGGATCATATCGCGATACTTCAGCTGCATCATCAGGTGCATACGGTTCGGATTGCCGTTGATGTCAAAGCCCAGATCCATCTCCTGCTCCTGATTGCTGTTGATCACGCGGGCCCCGCATGAATGGAACAGCGCAGAAAGCAGCGCTTCGTGATAAGCCGCGTCATCGGCCAGCGCAAATGCCAGCGGATGCTTTTTGCAATACGCCTTTAAGGTATAGAACATCCACAGGATGTGTGTCGCTTTCTTAATGCAGATCTTGTTTCTTGCACTGCGGATCGTCGAAAGCTCGGAGGTGCGCAGGATGTCTTCATAGATCGCCCTGCCTGCCATAAAATCGTCGATCCTCATCTTTTGCAGGCCGGCTCCGGTACCGTCCGACAACATAAAAAACAGCACCTTCATCAGCGCTTTCCCGAAAAACCGCAGATTCTTTTTATCTTCTCGTTCGATACAATAATGGGAAAAACCAAACGAATCACAGATCTCATCCAAAAGGGGCTGCTCACGCCAGGTGCTCACGACCACCTTCGCTCCCAGGGTATCTGCCACACCTTTTGCATAGAGCAGTTTCGGAACCACCCACGCCGTCTGCATACGCACCATGGAGAGGTTCACAAATACATATTTGTCTTTGGGCTCGGCACCGTTCGCCCACTGGCGGCGGTTCACTTCCACAAAGCGATCCACCGCTTCTTTCCTGATCGGAAAATCTTCCTGTCTCATAGTTCCCTCTAAAAAATTTATAATTCCGACTTATCCTTCCCATGCGGATGCGCCAGATGCCAGCGGATATACTCCTTGATCTTTCTTGCATACGCCCGGAAGAAATCCAGTCCCGCAAAGGTATCCGTCCACCGCAGGGTATCCGTGATCTCCGCATTTACGGTGATAAATGCAGATCTCTGTCCCTCATAAGGGATCGCCTTCATCTTGCGGTTACTGAAATGAATATAGATATATTCGGTTTTCTTGCCGGTCAGTTTGTTGACATGATAGACGCAGCCGTTCTCCCACTTCCAATACTGGAACAGGGTGTTGTGCTGCACCGTATTATCGATCATCTTTTGATAGCCTTTATCTTCCTGATAGATATTGGCGATGTTCTCACGGTTCCAATAGATGCGTTTGCCGTTCTCGCGGATCAGCAGCGGCAGACCGGACTGCTCACAGAAGGAAGTATTGTTCGCGTTCTGTATCACATTTCTCCACACATGGTCTTTGTGCTGCGACCACTCCGGCCGCTCCATCTTGTAATACTGATTGACTTCGTCCGTATTGCGGATGATCTCCAGATTGCCCAGGATCTGAAACCAGTCATACTGATCCAGAAACTCGTCCGTAAAGGTATGACGGATATTACCGAAGATCTGATCGCAGTCACCGTACGCCCAGAAATCATAATCCTCCAGCCACTCGCTGAAGATATGACGGTATACCGGCTTCATATCGCACAGTTTATAGGTGTTGCCGATCTGCACATCCGCACCCAGCCGCTCGTGGATACGATTGACGCATTCCGCAAATGTCATATATACGAGATGAATGTTGGGAGTTTTTTCCCATTTCTCCAGGGAATGATCATCCGTGAAAATATAGAAATCAATGGTCTTATTTGCCTTGCAGGACGCCATGAACCAGTCGATGTAACTCGGCCAGTGTCCCTTGCCGTCCAAAAAATACGCGATCGTGTATGCTATACGGTACATAATATAATAGTTATCCCTTC
>CAMJAP010000063.1 GCA_946403625.1 uncultured Lachnospiraceae bacterium | reverse complement strand
CAATATTCGTACCCTCTTGCCGGTGTGATGACCTCCGCCGGAGACATCGGGCCTGCGGCATACGATGCGCTCTTTCCGGAAAGTACCGCTTCGGAAAATTCCAAAAAGCGTTCGGCGGCCATCTGTGCATTCCAGGGATCCGCGATCGTCTGATACGCGGCCTCTCCCAACTGCTGTCGTAAGTCTGCATCTTTGGCCAGCAGCAGGATCGCATTGGCCAGACATTTTCCGCGCTCGGCAGCATCCCTGATCCAGGGATAGACGATGCCGTTTTCTCCGTCTTTAAGCAGATACGGTACCGAGCCTGCAGCTGCCGAAGCAACCACGGCACAGCCCGCATTCATTGCCTCGTTCACGACAGCGCCCCAGCCTTCTTCAAAGTTGCTGGTCATCAGATAGATATCCGACTCCAGCATCCGCTGCCGTATCTCCTGCGGGAACTGGTAGGGCAGCATCGTAATCTGCTCTCCCATCCCGTTTTGCATCACTTCGTTCTTGATATCGCGCAGGCAATCCCCTTCGCCGATCATCGTCAGGTGAAAGTCCACGTCATTATGTTTCAGAAGCATCGCGGCATGCACCGCATCCTCCGCATGCTTCCAGTCGATCATACGTCCGGTCCACAGAATCTCCACGCACTCCCGCTCCGGCCGTTTCCGTTCTTCTTTTGTCGTACTCGTAAACTCCGGAAAATAGCCCCATTTGAGCATCTTTCCCGGGTAAGCACAAAACAGCGAAAAATCCGCCGGCACATAGGCTCCCGCACACAGCAGGTACACCGGATCCTTACGGTACTTTGTATGTTCCTGCCATTTGCGCACATAACCTCTGGGCGCAAATGCATGGATGCGTCCGGTCTTATACAGCCGCTCAAAATACCGGAATGTCAGCTTGCGTGCATCCAGCCGCTCCTGAATGTAGGAAACATGCGTACTGCCGCAGATCACGACATCGCTCTCCCGTACCAGTCGTTTCGACTCTTCCGGCTGTTCATCAAACGGGATCACAAAATCAAAGAGATGCGGATCCAATGCCCAGCCCATGCGGATCCGCTCTTCTTCCATCACATTGGTCACGATCAGCCGAAAGTCGTCCCCCAGCCGCTTCACCATTTCATTTGCAAAGGGCAGTTGATGGTGCGTAAGATAATTTGTGATAAATGTAACCGTCACGCGTTCTCCTTGCTCACCGTTTCGTAGATCCAGCACAGCATACGGTAATTCGCCTCTTTATCAAAGGTCAGGGTCGCACGCTTGTGTCCCGCTGCTGCAAGCGCCGCCGCATATTCTTCATCGTCAAATATTTTCAGCACCCGTTCTGCCAGTCCGTCCACATCACCGGCTTCAAAGAATGCCACTTCGCCTTCTTCCGCCATAGAGGGGATGCCGCCCACGCGGGATGCAACACAGGGCAAGCCCAGCAGCATCGCTTCTCCCAGGGAATTGGGTGAGTTTTCCACCATGGACGGGAGCACATAGACCTGTGCACTCAGATACAATTCCTTCATCTGTGCCTCCGTCTGCTGGCCGACAAAATGCACCGCATCCGTCACGCCACCCTCGTCCATGACCGTCCGCAGGTATCTTCCGTACTCGGAAAGTTTCAGCCGGTTGACCACGCCGCTTTCCCGTACCACATTATCGCCGGCTACATACAGTTCCGCATCCGGATATTTCTCGCGGATCTGCGGCAGGGCTTTGATCATATGGTGCACTGCCTTGAGCGGTATATTGCCCTGCGACATCACGATCCTGTGCGGTGTCGCATTCTCTTTTTCCCACGCGCCGCTGTAAAACGCATTGCGCAGGGTTTCGTTCATCGAAAAATAGGTACAGCCGGGATTGATGCTTTCCAGAAACTCTTTGTCAAACGCCGTACGCCCGCAGGCATACTGCGCCAGTTGCAGCGCATCTTCTTCATGCACTGCCCGCTGCTCATATTTTTCCAGCTGGCGCCACAGGCTGTCCTTTCGTACCACATCGCGGAAGGTTGCTCGTTCCGTCACTTCTTCCGGCAGATCCGCCAAATACACCGCCGCGCATTCCCGCATCACGCCCTGCAGATGCACGATCACCCGTTTCTTCCATTCCTGTACTTTCAGCATCGCCAGTGTATGCGGAAATTCGGTTCCGAAAACATGGATCACTTCCGGATGGAACTCATCGCAGATCATCCCCAGCGCCGCTTCCAAAGCCGCATCGTACTGCTCCGGATGGTCGCTGTCTTCGATAAAACCATAATAAGTGATACCGTCACCGGTTACTCCGTGAAACGGCTCGTCTGCCTTGGCCGGAAATGCCACTGCCAGTTCAATATCCTTATGCTGCCGCAGCGTATCCAGCGCCCCTGCGATCCAGCCTTCCTTATTGGTTCCTGCCACGCCTACGGCCTCCGATAAGAATGCCGGCATCAGGTTGCAGATCCATAATACCTTCATAACCCCTACCCCCGTCTACTTTCGGTAAAGCAATGACTTTAACCGATGATAGTATTTTGAAAAACGCTTGTCCTGCGCAAGTTTTGCACGTAACGGCTGCAGCGTGATCCACATGATCATGCGAAAGCCGAAACTCTTCACCTTGCCCAGGTAGGTTTCCGTGATCTCTTTATGTTCCGCTTCTGCCATCTTCAGATGTTCGGGTGTTTCCGAAAAACCGCCGCCCTGATACGAGGTCACGGTAAACGGCAGCCGCCTGCACTGCGCCTTTTCCCGATAGACGCTGTACAAAAAGTGCTCATAATCCGCCCGTACCGGATAATGCAGATCATAGCCGCGCTTTGCAAACAAATGCTTTGCATAAAAGCATACCTGATGGCACGGTACATTCCGGTAGCAGACAAAATCGCTGATCGTCTCCGGTGCGGCATCCACGCTGTGCAGCTGCCTCCGGTACAGATCGCCGTAATAGATATCTCCCGGCTCCATTGCAATCGCCTTGGCTACCTTGCCCAGCACCAGATGCGAATACAGATAATCCCCGCAATTTAAGAACAGATAGTAGTCGCCCTGCGCTTCCATCACGGCCTGGTTCATCGCATCATAGATAGAGCAGTCCTTCCGGGAGATGATACGGATACGCTCGTCCTCCGGCAATTGTTCCGTGGAGCCGTCTTCCGAGCCTCCGTCCTTGATCAGGATCTCATAGTCCTTATAGTTTTGCGCCAACACACTGTCGACGGTCTTTTTTAATTCGTCGCCCGCGTTTAGGGATACGACGATGATACTGAAACGCATGATTTAACCCCTCATCCGCCCTTCGGGCACCTTCCCCCCGGAGGGGGGAAGGCAAGAAAATGTCGTCATCACGCCTCCTCAAAAAGAAGGCAGGTATAGGTAAGCTTCACGCCTCCTCAAGGGGAAGGCTGGTTTTATATCTAATATACCGGTACCAGAGTGCCGCCCTCCGACAGCCATGTGCTGTAGGGCAGGATCTTGATATAGATGTCTTCTGCCTGCCGCAGAAACATCGCAAAATACAACAGGCCTATCGCAAGGGTCAGTCCCAGCAGGATCCGCTTCTTCTTCCCTTCCTGGTTTGCGATCACCAGCGGGATCAGCAAGATCTGGCTGATATTGAAATAATACCCGATCCGCGATACAAACGGCACAAAGTAAAAACAGCCGTACATCACAAGCGCCAGAACATTCAGTTTCAGGTAGAACGCCGCCGCGGTATCTTCCTTCAGCTGCTGCCGGTAAAATATAATGCACAGGGCGATCGTCAGTACACAGCGCAGGATATTCACATAACTGATGCTGCCGCCCGCCAGATATTCTTCCTCTTCCAGATAGGACGGATACAGCCGCAGGAAGATGTTCATATACTGCTCCTGCAACAGCAGTCCGCTCACTCCGAATGCCGCCAGGATCGGTACAAACCATTTCCTCCACCGCATGCGCGTAAACGGATAGGCCACCGCCACGACCAGTGCCGATTTGTGGAACAATACCGCAAAGAGCAGCACCGGTACAAACTTTTCGTACTCTCTGCGCACCGCGTAATGCATCGAGCAAAATACCAGTGACAGCGCAAAATAGTACCGCACGGTATTGTAGGTCTGAAAATACATTCCCAGCGCCATGAACAGAAAGAAAGATAATGCAAAATCCCTGCTCTGCCGATAGATCCCCGCCAGGAAAAACAGCACCGTCCCGAAGGCAAATACCGCAAACACCGCCAGGAAATGCTCATCCCCCAGGAATGCATAGATGCCCTTTACCAGCACATTAAAGCCCGGTTCGGTCACCACATAATTACCCACATTCACATCGTGAAAACGCACGATATAGGTACGGTAATCATTGCCGGTATAAATGCGCAGTGCCGCGGGAACGAACAACAGGACAAACAATCCCGCCAGCAGCACTTTATCCAGCGCCTTCTGCCGGCTGCCGGGTGCCGTCTCACAGCGTCCGACCGGTACCGACAGGCATACGCCGACGATCAGGAGCAGTGTATACAGGATCACCCCCTGCATAACTGCCTGCCTTTCCGGATCCCCGCCATCAGCAGCCGGAATGCCTGCGCCGGTTTGATCTCTTGGCACATCACCTTACGCTTCGTGATCACAAATCGCAGTGCCCACACGATCGCCGCCTTGCGATACAAAAACCAGAACAGAACGCCCCTGTCCCGGAAAAATTTTTCATCATAGCCATGGAACCAGGTTGATTCCCGTTCCTCTTCTTTTCCGATCTTTACCGGAAGTGCATAGATCTTCAGTCCCTTGCGCAGACAATCCGTAAAGAACAGGCTGTCCTCGCCGTTACTGTAGGGTGCCCCTCCGCCAAACAGCAGGGAAAAGCTCACGCCTGCCGCCCGCAATTTGGAAAGTCTGGCTGCCGCACAAAAGGTCGGATAACGCCCGCAGTTAAAGCGGTGTACCCGGGTGACCTTTTCGATCCAATAGGTTCTGCGGTTTTCGTTCACCTCCAGGTTAAAGAGCAGCAGATCCGCATCTTTATACTTCCGAAAGCAACCGAGGATCTTGTCCGCATAACCGCTGTCGTATACGATATCCTCATCCGCAAACAGTACGATATCCGCATCCGCCCGTAACAAAGCGGTATTGCGGCTTCGTCCTACCCCGCGTTCCGCACAGTCATACACATCGATCCGGTGCTTTTCCCACTCCGTTTCCCGATGGTCGTACCGGTCTGTCTGATTGATGATGACAGCATCGGTCTGAAGCCCCATCTTCTGCGGCAGTTTGTCGGTATCCTGTTTTACCGCCGAAACGAGCGTCTGTATCGTCATGCCTTATCCTTCCCCAGATAATACGCCTTGTGCAATGAATATTTCACATCCGTCAGAACCACCGCATCTGCTGCCTTGGTCTGGTTCCACAACCGCTCCAGCTGCTCCGCGCGCAGACTGCCGGCCTTGACGCAGCAGATCGAGACCGCTCCGGCTGCCTCTGTGTTTTCTGCGTTTTTCTTTGCTTCCGCCGATGCTTTTTTCTTTTTTCCGTTTCCGGATTTCGCCTTTGCCTTTACGATCTCCACGCCTTCCGGCAAAGCTGCCCGGATCATCTTTTCCACCGCATCCCCGGGTGCCTGCTCCAGTCCGACCAGTTTTACCTGCGTCTGTTCCCCGACGATCTCTGCCAGTCGTTCCTTCAGCTGCTGTTCTTCCTTCGCATCCGACTTTTGGGCAAACAGACTGCCCACTACTTTTTCCCGCATACCGGGAATCCGGTACAGATCCTTCTCCAGGCGGATCTTGTCATCCATCACATAAACATAGGCTACACCCAGCAGCGCACATACGGCTCCCAGCACGGCCCCCGCGATAAGCCAGCGGTTGATCAGGTTCTTGTCTTTATAGATTTCCGGCTCCTTGCGATCCCACTGGGCGATCTCATCGATCCCGTCCACCTGATGGGAAAAATAGGATAATGCCACACCGATCGCATTCTGGATCTGCTCCGCCACCTCCGGATCGCTATCATCCACATACACATGAATGAAACGGATATCCGACATCGTCGGCACTCTCGTGGCTGCCGCGATCTGCTCTTTGGTTAGCCCGCCGGACATCATGGCTGCGATCCCCGCCACTTCGTCCGAATCCAGCACATCGTTCCAGGTATAGTCGTTGTAGTACAGCTGCGTTACATCCTGCTTGCCTTCCGTAAATGCGATATAGTACAGGGCATCGCTGCGGTATACAGCCGGCTCCGCCTTAAGGGTATGTTTTGCATAATACCCGCCGCCGAAGAGCAATGCTCCGATCACGGCACCGATGAACAGCCACCACACTTTCCCTGTCGCCAGCAAAAGAAAGCGCCGCAGGTCAAAGCCTTCGGCCATAAAATTTTCTTTCTTACTCATTCTTTTTTTCCTCCCCCTCCGAAGCTTCTGCCGCAGACGGCTTTAACGCGGTCGTCTGTGTTGCGTCCACGCCTTCCGTACTTTCCGGTTTGAACAGGATCTTTAATGTCAGCAGCATCAGTTTCAGATCCAGCCAGATGGAATAGTTTTCGATATAGGTCAGGTCCAGCTTGAGTTTGTCATACGGTGTCGTATTGTACTTACCATAGACCTGCGCATATCCTGCCAGTCCGGCTTTTACTTTCATACGGAAATTAAATTCCGGCATTTCCTTTTCATACTGTGCAATGATCTCGGGCCGTTCCGGTCTGGGACCGATAAAGGACATATCGCCTTTAAAAATATTCCAGAGCTGCGGCAGTTCGTCCAGACGGCATGCACGGATCACATGGCCGACCGGTGTGATACGATCGTCCTTCTGCGCTGCCAGTCGGGCCACTCCGTCCTTTTCGGCATCCACGCGCATACTGCGGAATTTCAGGATACGAAACTCTTTTCCGCCCGCCGTACAGCGCACCTGCTTGTACAGCACCGGACCGCCGTCATAGACCTTTACGCAGATCGCCACGATCAGCATAAACGGCGAAGTCAGGATCAGCAGCACAAAAGAGCAGAACAGATCGACCAGGCGCTTCATCGCCCGCTGTTCCACGGTCAGGGCATATTCACGGATCAGATAGATCGGGGTATCAAAGATATGCATCTCCGTAGTACCTTTCATCAGTACATCGGGGATCTTGGGCATGATATAGACACGGATCGATCTGCCGTAGCAGTATTTCAACAGCAGGTTACGGTCTTTGGTCGGAATGTCCCACAGCACCAGACCGTCATAGCGCTTCTCGATCTCTTCGCAGATGGCGGATACGCCTTCGCTGATGTTCATGCATTTGCAGATCTTGTACTTGTCCGGCCGGCTGGCAAACTTGTGCAGAATATCCTCCGTCGGACGCTCTCCCGATACCAGAAGCAGATCCCTGGGCGGGAACAAAGCGCCGTAGATGCCCTGGCTCACCGCCGTCCAGATACCGATCCAGATCAGATCCGCCAGCGTCATCAGCAGGATCCCCTGGGGCGCGATCAGCTTGGTCAGCATCAGGGACAAGACCGAATAGATCAGCCCGTTCGCAATGATCGTGGAAAAGATCTGGGAAAAGAAGACTTCCCAGGCCTTGAGATACCCGATCCGCATACCCCCGTACATACGGGACAGCAAAAACAGCATCACTACATAGACGCCGATCAATGTCAGGTCACCCTTGATATAGAACAACAGACCTTTATGTTTTAATAAGGGTTTATAGTAATAGAACCAGCTAAGCGCAAATGCTGCAACCTGCGCCGCCAGACTGATAAAAGACAAAAATAATATGATCACCCTGCGGGAATTTTCCAATTTCTTCATAATACCCGATTATACCAAAATCAAAGCCTTCTTGCAACTGCGCGCACTGCCCATCCGCAGGTGTAATACAGGCTCGGTAAGATGCCCAGTTTCTCATTTTTCCGGTACAGAATCCAGATCCGCCGGATGGCTTCCAATTTGTTGGAAGACAGGCTTTTCCCGGCTCTCCGGTAGACCACCAGATTCTCATCCAGGCCGTAGGCAGTCACGCCGCTGCGCAGGATATTCCACCATGTTGCAGTATCCTCGCTGGTGATCTCGGGCATAAAGATCTGCTCTTTCTTCAGTTTGGTCAGGTCAAAAACTACCGTAGAGGTAAATATGATCGTCCGCGGAAGCGCCTGCCGGTAGGTCAGCTGCTCCGGCACTTGCACGATCTTGCCTGTCCCTTTCGCATCCTGATCCCCGAATTCATATGCCGTAAACAAAAAAGCCCCGTCCGTCTCTTGCAGTCTCGCCAGGCTGCGCTCCAGTTTTTGCGGCAGCCACAGATCGTCGGCATCCAAAAAGGCAAGATACCGCCCCTTGGCTTCCCGGATCCCCAGATTGCGGGCATGGCAAGCCCCATGCGGCTCCCCGTTTGTAAAAAAACGGATCCGCGCATCTTTTGCCGCCAGTTCCTTTAGCTTCTCCGCCGAAGCATCCTTGCTGCCATCCTCCACCAGCAACAGTTCAAAATCCTGCACGGTCTGCGCCAGGACGCTCTGCACGGTCTCTTCGATATACGCTTGCGCATTATGCACCGGGATCACAATGCTGATCATTGGTGCCTGTCCATTCTCCATAACGTTACCTTCGTGTATAGATGATCTCGTTCTCTACCGTCTCCTGCAAAACATAGTTTCCCAGCAGTCTGGGCCAGGGCTCCTGCTGCTCGTAGAACGGTGTTTTATCCAGGATCAGCAGTTCACAGCCCATTTGCTCAGCCATATCGCCCATGGACTCCAGAAACATCGGCATTTGTTCCATAGCAAACGCCGCATTCACTTCCTGTGCCTCATAGATCTGATGCATCTCACTGTCCGGTGAGCCTTCCCAAATATCCCTGCCGTAGACCAGGATCAGTCCGTCATCATAGATTCGCGCATACTCCATCAGTTGATCCGGTCCCCAGATGACCATCTGCTCCAGTTCCCGCTCCTCACGGATCTGCCGCAGTCTCTGCAGCACCGTCAGCGTCTCCTGCGGGATGTAATAATGATTTTCCACCATTCGCCAGCTTTCCGGCTGGAACGACGAGGTACCTGCCAAAAGCAGTAACGCTGCCGCCGACAGCACAAACACGATCCGGTGTCGTACCGCTCTGGCCGCACCGGCCGCATCCGAAAAGACTTTGAGCACTACCGGTGTTAACGGCAACAGCCACAGATACATACTGTCAACGGCATATCCGGTAAAGAAGCGCCCGACCAGATACAGATACGGCGGACTGATGATCACCAGCAAAACAACCAGAGCGTAACGGAACAGCAGCTCGGTATCCTTCTTCTGTCCGGTTTTGGCATACCACAGTGCGATCAGTCCGGCCAGAAACAGCGCCGACAGACCCGGAGTACCGCCGGCCAGGGTGAACGCATTACGGATCGCTTCCAGCATTGTCTGCATTCCGTTCATTTCCGCTTCACCTTCTTTCCGATTTCCCAGATCAGCACGATCAGCAGCATGGTAACGACACAGATCCCGCAGGGCAGCAATCCGCGCTGCACATCCGCGATCGGAACGGTCACCGCCAGAGCCATCACCAGCCAGAGCAGTTTGCGATACTCACGATGCACGAAAATCCGGAAACACAGATACAGCACATACGGCAGTATCGCACCAAAGATGATCGTTTCCCCGCGGAACCCCTTATGGATCAGGTAATAGAACACACTGTCATGCGAAAACGATCCGCTCAGGTTTAACAGTCCCAGCACCAGAAAACATAACGCTTTCATTCGTGCCCGGTCTTTCGAATGCTCGGTAAACTGCTCGATCCAGATGCCGTAAACCGTATAATTCAACAGCAGACTCATAAACGGCGCCACACGATAGACGATCGTTACGGCTCTGCTGGCAGAGACCAGTTGCAGATATGCATAAAACAGCGGCAGTGTCACCAGTTTTCCGCGGAAAGTGATGCCGTATACAAAGGTACTGCCCATATACGGATGATTCTCATAGATCAGGTCGGAAGACAAGGTGGTGATCACGGTCTCGACCGTTGCATCGTTGTTCGTATCCGGATAGAAAAAGATATAACTGACTGCCTGCGCTACAAACACCAGGAAGGCCAGCACCGATACCGTCGAGATCCAGTTTTGTTCCGGTGCAAAACGGTATTTGCCCTGTTCCCGGCTGCAGTTGATTGCCCCCTTGGCACAGATCAGCAACAGCAACACGCTATAGATCTGTGTCAGCAACTGAAACGACAATAACAGCTTGATCGCCGGCAGCACCAGCGCTTCCCACAAAAGAAGCAGGGCAAACATGCCGATCAGACATGTCTCCCCTGCATTCGGTAAAGCCGGAACATTATTATGTTCCGAACTTTTGCATTTCTTGAAAAGCCCCTGCAGCACTCTGCCGCAGAGATACGATGCCGTTATTAAATATATAGGCAACAGAAAGGCCATAACGCCTTATGCCCCCATACGTGCCGAATCGATATTTTCTTTGAACCAGTCGTAAGCCAGTTTTACGCCTTCTTCCAGTTCCACTTTGTGTGTGAATCCGAGAGAATGCAGCTTGGATACATCCGTCAGTTTTCTCGGCGTTCCGTCCGGCATATCCTTGTTCCAGATGATCTCGCCTTCATAACCTACGGTCTTTTTGATCAGCTCTGCCAGTTCTTTGATGGTCAGTTCCTTGCCGGTACCGATATTGACATGCTGCTCCCCGCTGTAGTTTTCCAGCAAAAATACGCATGCGTCTGCCATATCATCCACATACAAAAACTCACGCAGCGGTGAACCGGTTCCCCACAACTCTACGGAAGGTGCGCCGGAGATCTTTGCCTCATGGAACTTACGGATCATGGCCGGCAATACATGAGAGCCCTGCAGCTCATAGTTATCGTGCGGTCCGTACAGATTGGTCGGCATGCAGCTGATGAAATCGTCACCGTACTGTTTTTTATAGAACTTACACATCTCCAGACCGGAGATCTTTGCGATGGCATACGCTTCGTTGGTCACTTCCAACGGGCCGGTGAGCAGTGCATCCTCCGGGATCGGCTGTGGTGCCATACGCGGATAGATGCAGGTGCTGCCCAGAAACAGCAGCTTCTTTACTTTGTACTGATGGCAGCAATGGATCACGTTGCACTGGATCTGCATATTGCTGTAGGCAAACTCGGCCGGTGCGGTATTGTTTGCGTTGATGCCGCCTACCTTTGCCGCTGCAAGTACCACAACATCCGGACGCTCTTTCTCAAAAAACGCACGCACATCCGCCTGCTCTTCCAGATTCAGTTCGGCATGGGTACGCCCGATGATATTTTCATATCCCGCACGCTGCAGGGAACGCACGATCGCAGAACCTACCAGTCCTCTGTGCCCCGCCACGTAGATCTTATCTTTTTTGTCAATTCCGGCCATTTCGCCCAAATCCTCCTCTTGTGTTTTTGCCTTGTTACAGATATAATAAATTATGTAAATTTTTATTCTAAAGGACGATATTCTGATGCAATACTTAACAGAACTTTCCCATAACGCTGCTCTGATGTGTGCGATCATCAACTGGATTCTGGCTCAGGTGATCAAAACCTTTTTGCACACCGTTGTCACCCGCAGTTTCATACCGGAACGCCTGGTCGGAACCGGCGGCATGCCCAGTTCGCATTCTGCAACCGTATGCGGTCTGGCCACGGCAATCTTCATCAAAGACGGCCCGGCATCTTCCCAATTTGCTGTCGCAGCCGTATTGGCCGGCGTGGTTATGTACGATGCACTCGGCATTCGCCGTCAGGCCGGTAAGCACGCACAGATCATCAACGAAATGATCGAGAATGTGGATACCTTCAAGGCCATCGACTGGGAAACCCTTTCTCCGGATGAACGCCTCAAAGAGTTCCTCGGTCACACCCCGATGCAGGTTCTGATGGGAATGATCCTCGGCATCGGACTTTCGATCATTCTGTGCAATACCGTATTTATTTAGAACATAGTATAAGCTTTCCGGGATCACCGGAAAGCTTTTTTATTACGCCAGATATTCTTTCAATGCGTCTTTCCAGTCCGCAAAACGATAATCCAGATTCAGGCGGAACATGTAGTTATCCAGTGCCGAATAGGCCGGACGATCCGCCGACGCCGGAAATCTTCTCTTGTATTCCTCGGAACTGATATGCTCTACCTTGGTCGATACGCCCTTCAAACGGAAGATCTCCTCCGTAAAGTCTGCCCAGCTGCAGATACCTTCACATGTTCCGTGATAGATGCCGTACTGATCGGTCGGCAGCAATGCCTTGATGGCTCTGGCCAGTTCCAATGCCGATGTCGGATTGCCCACCTGGTCATCCACCACGCCGATGGTATCGTTCTTTTCTGCCAGACTCAGCATGGTACGGACAAAGTTCTTGCCTTCACCGTACAGCCAAGCGGTACGAACGATATACCAGCGCTTGGAGAACTGCTGCACAAAACGCTCTCCGGCCAGTTTTGTTCTGCCGTAGGCACTCTTAGGTGCGGTTTCGTCAAATTCGATATACGGCCGGTTGCCGTCTCCCGGAAACACATAGTCCGTAGAGATGTGTACCAGCGGAATATCGTTCTCGTTTGCCGCGATCGCCAGATTACGGGGTCCGATCGCGTTGATCTTGTATGCCAGATCCGTATCTTTTTCGCAGCCGTCTACATTCGTTGCCGCCGCACAGTTCACGATGGCGTTCGGAGCATTCTCCTTAACATAAGCACGTACCGCGTTCAGATCCGTAATATCCAGATCCGGTACATCCGTGCCCAGGATCTCCGTATCCGCTTCGTTCTCATAAACCTGCTTGATCGCACGCCCCAACTGTCCGTTGCAGCCGGTCACCATTATCTTATACATAGTCTGCTTACTCTCCGCCCAGTTTCAAACGGTTCAATGCGGAAAATACCGCACGTACCGATGCTCTTGTAATATTGGAACTCACGCCCACACCGTAGGTTACATTACCGCTCTCCGCATCCAGCATATGGATATATGCCGCTGCCTGGGAGTCGGATCCGCTCTGCAGTGCATGCTCTTCGTAATCCAGGATCTTGATACGGATACCGAAGGTCTCCATTAATCCGCGCTTTACCGCATCCAGAGGTCCGTTACCGGCTGCGGTGAAGGTCTTCTCCACATCGTGGTCGGTATAGGTCAGATGCACCTTGGTGTCAAACTCGGATTCCGTCTCATCGGACAGATCGTCCACTTTCAACTTGCGGAAATGGATCGGCTCCTTCTTGTTGAGATATTCCTCACGGAATTTCTCCATGATCGTATCCGGGGATACCTCACCCTGCTTCTCGGAGATCTCCTGGATCACATCCGCAAACTCACGCTGCATACCCTTCGGCAGTTTGAATCCGAAATAGGTATCCATAACAAATGCCACGCCGCCCTTACCGGACTGGGAATTGATACGAACGATCGGCTCGTACTGTCTGCCGATGTCTGCCGGATCGATGGTCAGATAAGGTACCTGCCAGATCTGGCTGTTGCGTTCGCGCATTGCCTGTACGCCCTTGTTGATCGCATCCTGATGGGATCCGGAGAATGCCGTAAATACCAGTTTGCCGGCATACGGATGTCTCGGATGGATGGGGATCTTGCAGCAGCGCTCATAAATCTCGATGGCTTCGTTTACATTATCCAGCTGCAATCCGCAGTCAATACCCTGCGAGAACATATTATAAGCAAGATTTACGATATCTACATTACCGGTACGCTCGCCGTTACCGAACAAGGTACCCTCGATACGGTCTGCACCTGCCAGCATTGCCAATTCCGCTGCAGCCACACCGGTACCGCGGTCATTGTGCGGATGAACGCTGACGATCACCGCTTCACGGTTGTTCAGGTTTCTGCACATATACTCGATACGGTCCGCAAAGGCATTCGGTGTCGTCATCTCTACCGTGGACGGCAGGTTGATGATCATCGGGTGCTCTTTGGTCGGCTTCCACAGATCGATCACCGCATTGCATACTTCCAGTGCGTAATCCAACTCGGTTCCGGTAAAGCTCTCCGGAGAGTACTCCAGGGTTACTTCACCGTCGTATTCACTCAAGTGATCCAATACCATCTGGGTACCCTTAAGGGCGATGGCTTTTACTTCCTCTTTGCTTGCCTTAAATACCACATCTCTCTGCAAAGTGGATGTTGAGTTATAGATATGAACGATCGCAGACTTGGTTCCCTGGATCGACTTGAAGGTACGAGCGATCTGCTCTTCACGGCACTGGGACAGCACCTGTACTTTCACATCGTCCGGGATCAGCTTGCGATCCACCAATTGTCTTAAGAAATCATACTCAATCTGGCTGGATGCCGGGAAACCGATCTCGATCTCCTTAAAGCCCAGTTTCACCAGATAGTTAAAGAACTCGATCTTTTCCGACACCACCATCGGATCGATCAAAGCCTGGTTACCATCGCGCAGATCGACACTACACCAGACCGGTGCTTTCTCAATCTCCCGATCCGGCCAGGATCTTTCGGGATACTTGTCTACCGGCACCCGCTGGTAACGCTTATAGTTTAACATTTTCATAACCTCCTATTCGCCCAGGCCACTCTCGATTGCCGTAACGAGGCTTTCCAATGCTTCCTCTTCGTCTTCGCCCTCGCAGGTGAGTTCGATCTCATCCCCGCTCTTGACGCAGGCGCCCAACACGCTCAGAACGCTCTTGGCATTCGCAGTATTCTCCCGGAATGTAAATGTGATCATCGACCGGAACTTCATTGCTTCCTTGCACAGATTACCTGCCGGACGCAGATGCAGTCCTGTCGGATTCTTAATAACTACCTTTTTACTTACCATACATAACCCTCCAATTCATACCCCAGTGTTCAACCAATTCGTTTATCTCTTCGTCCGTCCTTCTCCAACGGGTCGACATAATCTTGAAAAACTCATACGATTATACCACTGCTTACGACTTTATACAAGATATAGTATCATTCCTCCGTTTCCTCTTCCGGTATCGTGATCCGTACATCCGCATAATATTTCTCCACCGTGGTCAGGCCTTCCGGCAACTGCATCTGCACTTCCATCCGGAATACGCCGGCCGGCAGTTCGGAAACACCTGCTTTGTTCATAAAGGTCTCTACATCGATGGTTCCCTGCAGTTCCTTCGGCACCACATTGGTGTAACTGTCCGCAATTCCCTGAACCGTGATCTCCAGTGTTGCCTTTGCGTTGCTCTCCTCGTTTCCGTTGGTCTCCAGCAGCACTTCCGCCTCGCAGTCCTTCGGCAGATTGGTCACTTTCAGGTTTTCGATCGGGATCGCAAAGGTGCGGTCGATCAGTTCCTGGATCTCCACCATCACGTGAAGCTTACCGTCAAAGTCGTCATCCCCGATATTGATGATACGCACGCCGTCCGGTAAAAAGTCCTTCAGGTTCAGTGTCTTATTCAGATCCTTGTCCAGATCGGTGACATCCAGCTCCGTTGCCGGGATCACAATACGCTCCACCTTGTTCAGCGCACTCTGGCGTCCCGCGATATACACCGCCGTGCGGTCTGCAACCGGGTCTCCGATCACGGTATAGCCATCCGCCGGGTCTCCCGTATAATCATAGATGATGTCCACTGCCTTGCAGGCCAGGATGTCCACACCGATATTGACCATGCTGATATTGGTCTTCAGGTTCGGGTGGGTCACTGTCTTGCCGTCCGCGTCATACAGGCGGATATCGGCACTGGTGGACAGATCCGAGGTACGGCCGTTCACGCCTACGGAACATTCCGCCTTCACGATCCGGTTGACCACCGATTCCGGTCCGGATACGCGTACCAGGTTCTGGTTCTGCGACACATCGCCGATCACATAGCCGTCTCCCGGTGTACCGTTGACGATCACATTGATCGTGTACGGCACTTCCTTCAGATCCTCAACATTCAGTTCCACGACACTGCGGCTCAGCTTGATGCTGTCCAGCTGGTCGTTACTCTTGTTGGAATATACCTGGATCGCCACGGTATTCATGATCGTGATGTCTTCCAGATCCGCCACGGCGTGGATGTTCTCATAACTCAGGGTTTCCAGTACGGAACGCTTTCCCTGTACCACCACATCCACGACATTCGTATTATTCAGTACTTCATAAACCTTACCCTTCGTTGCCAAAAGTTCCGCATTGGTCAGTTCCACCGGAATATTGCTGTACTTGGTCGTTACGATCGGATCTGCGTAGTTGATCACGATCAGCCATACGATACAGGCCACCAGTACTGCAAGGAGCTTCAGGCCGAGGTTATTTGTCAGTTTTTTTACCATTCCGCTCTCCCTTATTACCAAGTGACCGGTCCAGCCAGCCGCGTTTGGTTTCTTCCTGCGGCTTATCCTGGATCATTTCCAGTTTTTCACGCAAGCCTTCCTGGCTGAGACCGCTGAACAGTTCTCCGCCATAGGCTACACTTACTTTACCGTTCTCTTCCGATACGATCACGGTCAGAGAATCGGTCGCTTCCGAAATACCTACACCTGCACGGTGTCTGGTTCCCAGTGCCTTGCTCAGATTACGGTTGTCCGACAACGGCAGATAACAGGTTGCCGATACGATACGGTCCCCGCGAAAGATCACCGCGCCGTCATGCAACGGTGTATTGTGCTCAAAAATGTTGATCAGCAGCTGACTGGATACCGCAGCGTCGATCAAAATACCCGTCTTTTCATATTCCGCAAGTGTTTCGTTGCGCTCAAAGACCATCAACGCACCGGTCTTTACACGTCCCATGGCAAAAGATGCCTTCACGATCTCATCAATGGTATGATCGGAATAACGGCCTTTCTGCTTGTTGGCATCCGAGCTGAGGAATGAGAAAAAGATGTTCTTCTGTCCCAGCTGCTCCAGCGCACGCCGCAATTCCGGCTGCAAAACCACAACCATCACCATCAACAATACGGAAAAACTCTTCTCTGCGATCCAGAGGATCGTGGACATATTGAAGATCGCTGCAAGCAATAAAAAACCAAGGATCACGATCAGACCCTTGAGTAATGACCATGCTTTCGTTTTGCGGATCCATACCATGATATGGTACACAACAAAAGAAATGATCGCGATCTCAACCACATCCGTCACTTGGATCTTCGGGATGTGGATGCTCTCAATATTCTCCTGTATAAAGGAATACACCCGGTCAAACATTCGTCAGCTTAATCCGTTCCGTTCTTGTTTTTGTTTCTTTCCGCTCTTGCTTTTGCAGCTGCAGCTTTTTCAATCTCCGAAAGCCGCTCTCTGCGTTCTCCTGCTGCATCCTCCGGCATAATGATCCGTTTGGTGCTGTTCCGGCTGGCTGCCGTTTCTCTGGTGGCTGCCGTCCGTCTTACGCGGTATTCCTGTGCATCCCGACTGCTCTTTGTCGCCGATGCCGCGGTAGTACTGCGCTTCTTTGCGTCTCCTGCGGATGCCGAAGCCCCCGCCGCCGCACGCTCCTGGCCCTTGATCTTCTTCACTTTACGGTCTGCCAGGGAAACCGTATTCTTCGGAATCGCTTTTACGTAGTAATAATACTCATCGTCTTCAAACTGGACCTTTTCCGTCCTTGTATAATCTACATTAAATACGAAGAACTGTAGGATCAACCCGACTGCCAATGCCAGCAGGCTGCCGATGATCAGCGCCGGAATGGAGATCCTGGTCTCGTACTTCAGATCCCCTACCAGAACCACCACGATATCCACCAGCATACCGGTGATCATCGCGATCGTCCAGCAATGGTCTACCGGAAGTCTGCGGATCAGATATACCACCAGGATCGTGATCGCAAATGCGGCGATCAGCACCATCATCTCACGGTTCTTCATCAGGGCATCGATCAGCATACGGAATTTTTCCAATGCAAAGATCGGATCGGTTTCCTGTGTCTGCAGTGCGGTACGGTTTGCCGAGATATACTGCAGCAGATAGTAGGTCACCACACCGCATCCCGTAGAGATCATAGACGTCGGGCTTCCGATCAGTCCCGCGCAAAGCGGCACCACATACGGGATCTTTAAGATAAAACACAACGGTGTCATTACCAAAAGAATGGTGTCCTTTGCCGCAAAACGGAAATACAGTAAAAACATCAGTAAGAACAATATCCCCGCTGCAACAACCGTTTCCAGAGATACCGCATACAGATGCAGAAGTATTACCAGAGTACTGACAACCACTACAAAATTGACGGGAAAGAAAGAACAGAACAGCGCAATCACCAGTACGACCGCCGGATTGCTGAGCGCTGCTGCGTATCCGATACTTTTGTTGATCATTGTCAAGGACAGGAATGCCAGCAGAAATTTTAATACCGGTCTGCAAAACCCTTCATATCTGCTGTAAAAACTCTTGATCTGTTCACGAACCATTAATAACTGTGCCATAACTACCACTACTCTTCCGTAAGTTTTTCCTGCGCAGCCTCTTTTTTGTACATTGCTCTCAGTCTGCGCAAGTTATTATAATAAATCTGCAGATTCCTTCTGGCTCTGCTGTATCGCACCACATAGACGATATAGGTGATCAGTGCGTATACACCGATGGTGATCACATATCGTTTGAGTAAGATCTTGCCGTATTGCAGCCAGTCAATCTCATACAGATTTGCCATAAACATTTCGAGTTCATAAGCAACATAAACACCTACGATCAACCCGAATGCTATCGTACCGTATATGATCGATTTGATGATCTCTTTGGCAATATAATCACTACGGAAATAAGTGCCTATGGCCATGCTCCGCTTTCCTTCTCCCGCCTCAAAAGCGGCCATACGCGTCATCAGTTTTACTCTTGCTTCATTCAGCATAACCTGCCATTCTTACTCCCTGTTTTTATTCGTGAAATGTGTGCATTTTATTGCCGGAACCGCCCTTCTTGTCACCGCCGCCCGCCGGAGCACTGCTGCCGCTGTCGGCAGGTCTGCCTGCAGAACTGAAGTTGTTCGCCTGGCTCTTTTTGCACTTATCACAATATCTTCCGGTAAAGATCGGCGCCCCGCAGGTCTCACAATACACCTTGATCGGTGAATCGCTCGCAAAGATCAGTCGTTCCTCACGGATCCACTGCTCGATCTGCCGTGTCTCCACGCCGCAATTCTGCGCGATCTCGTTGATCTTAGCCGTCTTGTTCTCCCGGATATACTTTCTTACTTCTTCAAATTTCTTTTCTGCAGCATCTTTACAAGCCGGGCATATCGAAGGTCCCGTTATGTAATTAAACATCCTGCCGCATCTTCTGCAATTTCGTACATTCATACCTTCTCTCCTTTACTCTTGCCCCCGCAGATCCGACCTTGACTGTTCCGTCACATGCCGGACCCGATCGCCAATGCTGCATAATAGATCTTTCGTACTCCATATGCGCGTAACCCCCGCGCGATCTCATCAATCGTAGTGCCCGTTGTATAAATATCATCAACAAGCATTACTACTTCTAATTTTACAACATCTTGCGAGATAAGGAAAGCATTTTTTATATTCCGCTGTCGTTCTCTGGCATTCAGTTCCTTCATCGGTCGGGTTTTGCGTATTCTCCGCACCAGATCCGTCCGAACCGGGATACCACAATATCTGCCAAGCACCTCTGCCAGCACCGCCGCCTGGTTATATCCGCGGCTGCGCTCCTTTCCGGCATACATCGGCACCGGGATCAGGACCTGCGGCTGCCAGCTGCGCAATTCCCGGCGCATACGGATTGCCATCTCCCGCCCGAAAAACTCCGCATACTCCCTGCGCCCGCCGTATTTAAAACGGTAAACCGGCATACGGACCGTCCCGTAATCATACAGTGCAAAGCCCCTGTCATAGTAATGCTTCCGCCCCTTACAGTTCCGGCAGTACTCCTCCGCCTCATCCAAGAGCGCTCCGCCGCACTTTAGGCATTTCGGCTCCCGGATATACTGCAGTTTCCCAACGCAATCGGAACAGATGCGATTCCTTTTATCCGTACGGCTTAAGATGCCGTCGCAAACCGCACATCGGGACGGGTAGAGCAGCTCACGCAGATTTTCCCTGATCTCCCGCAGATTCAAGCACTCAGTCCTCCCGTTTTTTCGCAGATCCGCTCCCGCAGGGAGGTATAACGGCGCTGGATATAGTCTGTCTCGATCATCTGCTGCACCGTCTGGCTGCTGCCGATCAGGATCACGCACTGTTTCGCCCGGGTCACCGCCGTATAAAGCAGATTACGCGTCATCAGCATCTTCGGCCCGGACAATAACGGCAGGATCACCACCGGATACTCGCTGCCCTGGGATTTATGAATGGTCACCGCATAGGCCAGCTCCAGTTCCTCCAGTTTCTGAAACTCGTAATATACCGTCCGTCCGTCATCAAAGGCCACTTTCATCAGTTTCAGGTAATTATTGATCTCCCGGATCGTCCCCACATCGCCGTTGAACACGCCTTTTCCGTTCTCTACGGCCACATTGTACTGCCCGGTCACTTCCCATTCCTGTTCATAATCGTTACGGATCTGCATCACGCGATCGCCTTCGCGAAAGATCGTATCCCCGTAACTGCATTCCATCTTGTCATCCTCCGGCGGATTCAGCCTCGCCTGCAGGACCGTATTCAGGCCTTCCACCCCCAGCGCACCCTTACGCATCGGTGTCAGCACCTGGATATCCTCCCCGGACAAGCCCAGTTTGCGCGGGATCACATCTCCCATCAGCTTGATCATATACTCACTGACCACTTCTGCACTCGGCTTCTCCAGCAGGAAGAAATCCGCGTATTTTTGTGTCAGATCGATCTTTTCCCCATCGTTGATCCGGTGGGCATAATCCACAATATGGCTCTCGTCCGACTGCCGGTACACCCGTTTTAACAGTGCCGTCGGAAAAGCCCTGCTCTCCAGCAGGTCCTTGAGCACCTGCCCCGGTCCCACGCTGGGGAGCTGGTCCACATCCCCCACCAGGATCAGCTGGCTGCCTTCGCAAACCGCTGCCAGCAAAGCCTTCAGCAGATGGATATCCACCATACTCACCTCATCTACGATCACGCAGTCTGCCTCCAGGGGCTCGGTCTCGTTACGTCCGAAGAACATCTTTCCGCCTTCTTCTCCGTCCAGATCACCGCCGATCTCCAGCAGACGGTGGATCGTCTGGGCATCATAGCCGGTGGCTTCCTTCATGCGCTTGGCTGCCCTGCCGGTGGGCGCCGCCAGTGAGAAGGACCGGCCTTCCCGCTCCATACAGCCGATGATCGCATTGATCGTGGTTGTTTTTCCGGTTCCCGGTCCGCCGGACAGCAAAAAAACACCGCTGTTCATACATGTGACCACTGCCTTGCGCTGCAGTTCATCCAGGGAAAGCCCCATTGCCGCTTCCACCTTGGCCAGCGCATTTTCATCAAAGGAATCCGCCACAAAGCCGTCGCGCAAACGCAACAGTTGCTCCGCACAATACCATTCTGCCTGATAGTAACTCTTAATATAGACCCGGCCGCCCTCGGAACCGTTTTTCATAGTGATCCTCTGCGCGATCGCCAGTGCCGGCAACTGATCCTTCACCTGCTCCGGTGTCACCCCCAGCATCTCGGCTGTCCGCTCGCACAGGGTCTCCTCCGGGCAATAGCAATGCCCTTCTGCCGCAAACTGCTGCAGGAAATACTGCAGACCGCACTGGATACGATACTCCGAATCTGCACTGATCCCCGCCTTTTGGGCAATACTGTCCGCTTTTTTGAATCCGACCGCCGGGATCTCTTCCGCCAGCTGGTACGGATTGTTCTTCATAATATTGTACAGGCCGTTTCCGTATTTCTGATAGATCTTGTCTGCCAGCGCCTGCGTGATCCCGAACTGCTGCAGATACAACATCGCGCTGCGCTGTTCCCGCTTGGCCACCAGCTGGTCCGTGATCTCCCGCGCCTTCTTTGCCGAGATTCCCTTGATCTCCACCAGACGCTCCGGCTCCTCTTCGATGATACGGAAGGTGTCGTCCCCGAACTTTTCCACGATCCTGGCCGCCATCTTCTCGCCCAGCCCCTTGATCGCGCCGGAACCCAGATACCGGATCACCGCCACCGTACCTTCCGGTGCCACCGCACGGATCGCCGTGAATTTGAACTGCTCCCCGTAGGTGGAATGCTCCACATACTCGCCGTCCATCTCCACGCTCTCGCCTGCGCCGTATTCCCGTGCCGTGCCGACACAGGTCTCGCGCCCTTTATCCGTGATCACGCGCATGATCTTATATCCGGTCTCCTCGCTCTCCCAGGAAACCTCGTCGATGTAACCTTTGATCGTTTTCATATAGTGTTCCTTTAAAAATCTGACTTCAATTATGCATGACAAACGGGAAGGTGGCCTGCGCCACCCTCCCGGATTTGTGCT
>CAMJAP010000062.1 GCA_946403625.1 uncultured Lachnospiraceae bacterium | reverse complement strand
GGGACTCGAACCCTCGGTCTCCAGAACCACAATCTGGCGCGTTAACCAACTACGCCATACCCACCATACTTTTCCTTCCGGTCCATTCGCTGTACCTTCCGGACAGTGTGCCCAAAGGGATTCGAACCCCCGACCCACGGCTTAGAAGGCCGTTGCTCTATCCAGCTGAGCTATGGACACTCACCTTTTCGTCATTTTTGCCTGACGCGAATAGTATTATCTCAAAAAACTGCATAAATGTCAAGCACTGATTTTTACAAATCGCAGAGTGATCACAAGTTCCCTGTCTTTGCACTCTGCAGACACCTTTCCGCCCGACTTCTGCATCAGCTCCTTTACCACCGCCAGGCCCAGTCCGGTTCCTCCGCTTCTTCTGGATGTGTCTCCTGTATAAAAGCGCTCAAACAACCGGTCCGCATCGATCTGCTCCGGATCCGCTACCGGATTGGATATCGCCAGATCCACCTCTTCTCCGTCTTCCGAGAGAGCGATTCCCACCGCTCCCGCCGAATACCGGATCGCATTGGTCAGCAGGTTCTGAACGATCCTGGAGATCGCATTCCGGTCCGCCATAAGATAGACGGAATGTTCCGGAACATCCACGTTCACTTCCAGCCCTTTCGCTTCCAGCGCCGGCGCATTATCCGAGATCAAGTCGATCAGCAGATTGGAAACGTTGATCTTTTCTTCTTTCATCTCGTATTCGGAGGTATTGATCAGTGAGTACTCATAAAATGTCTCCACCAGATCTTTCATATGCTGTGCCTTACCAATGACAATATCGATCCGTCTCGTCTGCTCCTCTGTCAGTCCCGAACGGTCGATCAGCTGCAGATGTCCCAGCATCACCGTAAGCGGCGTTCTTAAATCGTGTGAGATGTTCGCCACGGCATCTTTTAAATGCTCTTCATCCCGTACCGCCGATGCAGCGATCATCCGCTGCATATCATTATATTGATTGAGCAGCCCCGCCAGCCGTTCGATCTCACTGTCCGCAAAGGATATGTCGATCATTTTTTCCGTCTGACCGGAAACCAGCGCTTCCATCTGTCCGGAAACGTTCCGCACCTCTTTCCGGATTAGGAGGATCTTTACTACCAGTGCGATCACAACACCTGTCAATAGAATAATCACTGCTATGGCTATCTCACTCACCTCCGGATCTGTCGTCTTATTTTATATCGGATCTTCGAAATTTATACCACATGATCAGCAATCCTGCAACTATCCACAAGCCGCCCAGGACGATGGGGGAAATTGTCAAAAAGGAAGTCTTCGGATCCAGCACACTTCTCATATGATACAACGGCAGAAACCAGTTGATCTGCTTCATTCCGAATCCTGCAAGTGTTGCAAACAGATACATCATTGCGAAATAGGTGATCATTCCGGCAATTCCGGCAACCACACCGTTTTGGATCACAAATCCAAACACCATCGCCAGGGAAAACAACGCAATCGAAAGAAACCATACATAGAGAGCGGATCTGACAATATTCAAAAGGATCCATCCCGGTTGCTCCAGACTGTAATTTCCGAGTTCCCGGATCACACCCCCAAGCGGAAATAACATCGGGATCGCCGCATAAGCCGGAAGCAGAACCACTGCCTTTGCCAGCAGGATCTGCCGGCGGTCATGCCCGGAAGATACGAGCATACTGATATTTCTCCGGTGAAACTCACGTCCGACCACCAGCGCCAGCAACGCCCCCACCGGTACCAGAAGGATCAGCACATCCGCTGCCATACTGTTAAAAAGATCATACAGTGTATTCACCGGAATTGATCTGTTTTCTACGGCTGCATAGCTGCCCTTATACCCTGCGGAACTTGTCAGCCCCAGTATAAAGTAACCTGCCAGCAACACCAGATACAGTTTATCGCGCAACAATTTATAACGTTCCATTTTGATCAGATTTCTCATTTTCGAATCTCCTTTTCCTTTCTTTTAAAGATCTGCACGCCGGAATACCAGATAGGATACCACCAGCATAACCACCGTCCAGATCATACTGATCCCCGCATAATATAATGCCGGCCGGTCATTCGTTCCGGCAGCGATCAGTACGGAATGTCCCACGGGGATCACCTTGCCAAACAGACTCATATATTTGGAATTAAACGCGGCGATCAGTGCAATATTGGTAACCGCTCCGGTGATCAGGATTCCGGCAACACTCCGGAATACCAGCCCGCTAAACACGGCAACTTCTCCCATCGCGATAAACGCCGGTACCAATATTTTCATACAGTTCATAATATAGTCTGTCTCCATCGTCACTCCCAGAAACGGAATGCTCCCCAGGATATGGATCCAGATCGGTACCACCGTCATCACCAGCGAAAGAATCAGGAAAACAATCGTTTTCGCCAGAAAATAATCACTCCGTTTTTTTCCTGCTGCAATGGCGGTCATATGGTTTCTCTGTTCAAATTCATTTCCGAAAAAGACCACTGCCAGCCCGAATATGATAAAGTAGGAAAACAATACATTTCTTACCGACGCCTGCAGGATATTGTCCGTTCTCGGAATGCTGTCAAAGAGATTGCTCGTATACATCAAAAGGTAGATCAGACAGATTCCCCAATAATAGCGGCTGTGAAATATCTTATAAAACTCTGCTTTGATCAGCTTACTCATCCTTCTTTCCTCCGATCTTATCCAGGAAATAATTCTCCAGGGAACTTTCGGATACTTTCAGACCGGTCACCAGGATCTTTGCCTCGGAAAGTGCTGCGGCTATCCTTTCCATTTCATCAATGTGATCATACAGCTGTACGCTTCCGTCCGGCATCAGTTTGTAATTCTCCGTCTGTAATGCTTCCCCGAGTACCAGCACGGTCTTTTCCGGATCGTTCGAGCGGATCTCAATGTACTGTCTGCACTTTTCGTTCAACTCCTCATTCGACAACTCCTCGATGATCCGGCCTTTATCGATCAGGATAAAATCCGTAGCCGTATTATGCAGCTCATCCAGAATATGACTGGAGATCAGGATCGTCATTCCGTATTCCTTATTTAAGTTTTTGAGAAGGTTTCGCACTTCCACGATACCCGCAGGATCCAGACCATTGATCGGCTCATCCAGGATCAGGAATTCCGGTGTGTTAAGCAGTGCCACCGCGATTCCGAGTCTCTGACGCATACCCAGCGAAAAATTCCTGACTTTCTTCTTTCCGGTATCCGGCAGCCCCACCAGCTGAAGCGTCTTTTCGATGACTGCCTTATCCGGGATCCCCCGTTGGATACGCTGTACCTCCAGATTCTGTACCGCTGTCATATTCGGATAAAGCGCCGGTGATTCGATCAGCGCCCCGATCCGTTTGCGCTGTTCCTGCAGTTCCCGTTCCCCGGTCTTGCCCCAAAGTACGATCTCTCCTTCCGACGCAAAGGAAAGTCCGGTGATCAGCCGGATCAATGTGGTCTTTCCGGCTCCGTTCTGACCGATAAATCCGTAGATCTTTCCTTTTTCCAGTTTCAGATCTACTTTATCCAGTGCAAGCGTACTCTTATACGCCTTCGTTATACCTTTCGTTTCCAAAACATACTTTTCCATCTCATTCTCTCCTCGTTTCTTTATTTCCTGTTGCAATAAAAAATATACATGCCCTGCGTAAAAAAATACTTAAGCAGGGCAAAAAAAGTTTAAAGAATTCTTAAAGATTAAGATAAATTATTCAGAGTTCATTAAGATTCCCGGTGCAGGCGGAATCCGATCCCCCACACCGTATCGATGAAGTCCTTTTCGGGACAGATCTTTTTCAGTTTATTTCTCAGATTGCTGACGTGAACATTCAGCGTATTATCTTCACTTAAATACTCATCCCCCCAGATGCTTTCAAACAGGTTGGATTTGGAAAACACCTTCTGCGGGTGTTTCATAAGAAGTTCCAGTATCGCATATTCCTTGGCCGTCAGCGTCAGCTCCTCTCCCTCCAGGGAAACGGTATTATTTGCGGTATCAAGGACCAGACCGTTAAACTCCAGATTCTGAGACACACCGCCGTGAAAAGAGGCTCTGCGAAGTGCACTTTCCGCTCTGGCAAGCACTTCTTCCATATCAAAAGGCTTCGTAATATAATCGTCCGCACCGAGACGCAAAAGATCGATCTTGTTCTGTGTCGTATCCTTTGCGGATAGGATGATGACCGGCACCATCGATTGCTTCCGGATCTCCGCGATCACCATATCCCCGCTCTTATACGGCAGCATCAGATCCAGCAGCACCAGATCCGTTGCATTCTCCGCGATATGATCTGCCACTTTCCGCCCATCGTAAAGCGAAGTCACTTCATAACCCTTTTCCCGGAAAAAGTCTGCCAGCAGGGCATTGATCTCTTTATCATCTTCCACGATCAGAATATTCATATCTCTCCTTTAATACAGTTCTGTGTATTCTTTAATTTCGTTAAGGCCATAAAAAACGGTTCTGAGTGAATTCCTCTCAGAACCGTCTTCTGCTCTGTTATCTTAATGTGTAATTACCGGATGCGTTCTTGACTAAGCGGTCCAACCACCTCTTAGCCTTGTCCTCACCGTGGTTTGCGGCTTTGTTAAAGTGCGTTGCCGCTTTGTTGTAATCCGGACCGTCATCGATCTGTCTGGTATAGTAGAAACCGATGATGTATTCCGCTTTCTTCTCGCCGCCTTCCAATGCCTTGGTCGCATATTCCAATGCTTCCTTGTACATCGAATCCGTCGGGTTGGTACGATATTCCTTCTCCGGATCTGCCAGGCAATAAGCGATACGATACATTGCGAAACGATCGTTGCTTACCATCTCCAGCAGTTTCTTGTACCAATGCACTGCCTTTTCGGCATCTCTCTTGGTTCCGGTTCCGAAATCGTATGCGATCGCCAGATTACGGATCGCACGTTCCTGTCCGGCTTCTGCGGCCTTTTCGTTCCAGCTGAATGCCTGCTTGGTATCCTTAGCAACACCGTCACCGTACAGATAATACTGACCGACCATTGCCATCGACGCCGGATCATTCATCTCCGCACATTCCTTGTAATAACGGAACGCTTCCGACAGGCTGCGGTCTACGGTTACGCCTTCTTCATAGATACGGCCGAGCAGATACGTTGCTTTGATCTTATCTTCCTTGCTGTTCTTTACCGCCGAATCCGCCAGGCTTTCTTCCAACAGCGTTTTCAGATAACCGTTTACTTCCGGGATCTCTTTGCGGTTACGCAACATCCAGGCTGCATAGTAGATCTTTGCGGTGTTCTTGCCGTTCAACGCCGCATCCTTTACCAACGGCTCTGCCTTTTTGTAATCCTTCTCCTTATAGTACGCTACGCCCAGTCGCTCTGCGATCTGCGTGTAGGTCTCCGGAGCGTCCAGCTCATCCGGGCGGATCTCTGCTTTTTCAAAGTACTTACGATACCCTTCCAATGCCGCCTCCATATCGGAACGACCCTTCTTGGCATCTTTCTTACCGCTCTCCAATGCTTTCTTTCCGGCTGCTTCGGTTTCCTTTATCAGCGCTTCCAGTTCTTTCTTGCGCTCTTCCGCAGCCTTCCGTGCGGCTTCCTCTTCTGCCTTGCGTCTTGCCTCTTCTTCGGCTTTGCGTTTTTCCTCTTCTTCGATGCGCTTGCGTTCTTCTTCCGCTTTTCTGCGCTCTTCCTCTTCCTTACGCTTTGCCTCTTCCTCAGCACGCTTGCGCTCTTCTTCGGCCTTGCGCTTTTCTTCCTCTTCTTTGCGCTTTGCCTCTTCTTCAGCACGCTTGCGTTCTTCTTCCGCCTTGCGGGCCGCTTCTTCCTCGGCCTTCTTGCGTTCTTCCTCCGCCTTGCGTGCTGCCTCTTCCTCGGCTTTCTTACGCTCTTCTTCGGCCTTCCTTGCCGCTTCTTCCGCTGCTATGCGCTCTTCTTCGGCTTTCTTTTTCGCCTCGGCTTCCGCAGCTCTGCGCTCGGCCTCAACCTTTTTACATTCTTCAATGGCCTGATTGCGGGCCTCTTCTTCTTTCTTCTTGGCTTCTTCTGCAGCCTTTAAGCGCTCTTCTTCGGCTTTCTTTGCTGCTTCTTCCGCAAGCTTACGCTCTTCTTCGGCTTTCTTCGCCGCTTCTTCCGCAAGTTTGCGTTCTTCTTCGGCCTTCTTTGCCGCAGCTGCTTCCGCAAGTCTGCGTTCTTCCTCTGCCTTCTTGGCTGCCTCTTCGGCAAGTTTGCGCTCTTCTTCGGCTTTCTTTGCCGCCTCTTCCTGCGCTTTCTTTGCAGCTTCCTCTGCCTGCTTCTGTGCCTCGGCTGCAGCACGGGCCGCTTCTTCCTGTGCCTTCTTTGCCGCTTCTGCTTTCTTGCGCTCTTCCTCGGCTGCCCAGGCTGCCTGCTCTTTTGCCTTCTGCTCGGCCTCTTCTCTGGTCAGACCAACGGGTACCGGGATCGGCATCGGCGGCGGCGGAACGGTTCCTGCCTGCAGTGCCGTCGGACTCATGGTCGGCATCTGTCCCGGTGCCATATACGGTGTCATAGAAGTCGCAGGAATCGGAACACTCTCTGCTGCCGATGCCGCCAAAAACGGATTGTTCGGTGCAGCCTGCGGTACTTCCGCCTTCGGTCCCTGGCTCTTCTGTTCGGACACAAAAGTAGCTCCGGTGCGTCCGGGTACCGGCGAAGCAACGGTGGTTCCGCTGCCGCTCAAGCCGGAAGAAAACTCATCCGCACTCTTTAAGAAATCCAGTTCGGGAGCCGGAGGTGCCGGTTCCTCTTTCTTTTCGTCAATGAATGATAACGAGATCGCGCCGTCACAAGGCTTACCGCAAGACCAGCAGAATTTTGCCTTTGCTTCCAGGGCAGCGCTGCAATATATACATTTCTTCTGCTTTGTGCCAAAATCCAGGTTAAACAGGCTGGTTTCTTTGATCTCGGACGAACCGCAACGACCGCAGAACTGTTCTGTCTTTCCTATCTTTTCACCACATTTTGCGCAGACTCTAGCCATTACAAAACACCCCGCTTTTCAAGTATTATTTCCCCACAGTAGATATTATAGTATAATATCCCAAAATTTTCAAGAAATATGACGGTATTCTTCGTGTCAAAATCCTCTTTTTTTGTTACATTTTATGTAAATCTACGCCCGTAATCGAAGAGCCTTTGCATGCAGCAATCCGAGGTCTTCTTCCTCGTGTGTCGCCACTACCATGGGGCGATGCTCCTGATGCTCCAAAACCCACGCTGCGGCTTTTTTCCGGTTCTCTTCGTCCAGTCCCGTGAACGGTTCGTCCAGCAGCAGCCATTCCGACGGTGCCAGAACCGCTCTTGCCAGGGCCACTCTTCTCTTTTCCCCGCCGCTCAGACTCTTTACCGGCTTTTTGCAAAGTTCCGCGGGCAACAGTTCCTGCAACGCTTCCGTAAAATTCCCCCTGCATCCTGCCAGCCAGAGATTGACTTGCGCATCCGCCTCTTCCCAAAGCCGGTTTTCCTGAAAGCAGACCGCCGTCCCGGTTTGAAACTTTCTGCCATCCTCCGTCCGAAGCAGCCCTGCCAGAATATGCAGAAGCGTTGTCTTTCCGCATCCGGAGGCCCCCAGGATGCACAGTCGCTCGTCCGGTTCCACGCACAATTCCTTTAATGCCAGTACTTTTTGCTCCCCGTAACTTTTTTCCAGATCCGAAACACAGATCCGCTCCGGCGATCCCGCAACCGCCGCTTTTCCCGTTTTCCCGGCGCTTGGCACCAACCGGATCCCGACCAGTCTGCCGATGGCTTTTTCGGTCAGAAAACTCACAAACACGATCACCGCCATCCATGCGAACACGCCTGCTGTATTCAGATAGATCTTATCCATATACAGCCGGCTTCCGATCGCGCTGTCCGGCAGGGCAATGATCTCGGCCGCCACACCGGATTTGAAGCACATTCCCACGGAGAAGGAGACTCCCGCACGCAGATAGGGCAGATAAGTCGGCCGGTAGATGCAGCGCAGCCGCCGGAAAAACGGGATGTGAAATACCCGTGCCATCTCTTCCATCTTCCCGTCCGTCTTTTTCAGCCCCATCAACAGATTGCCGTACAGGTTGGGAAACACGACCATAAAACTGATATAGAAGACCAGATAACGGGCACCGGACCAGATCAGAAACACCACGACAACCGCCGCAACCGGTACCGACCGCAGAAAGGATACAAACGGTTCCAGGATCTCTTCCGCCAGCCGAAAGCGCCATGCGAAAAAGGCCAGCAGATATGCCGCCGCAAACGCCATGGCAAATCCGAGCAAAATGCGTGCGTAAGACCCTCCGATCGCCTGCCAGAAGACCGCCGTCCCCGCTTGATGCACCAGTTCGCGGGCGCTCTCCAGCGGACCGGCAAAATAGATCGGATTGTGTACCGCAATTGCAACGATCTGCCACAACACCAGCCAGCCTGCAATGATCAGAAACTTTCGAACATATTTGTTTTTCTGCCCGGAGTCTTTTTGCATTTTTCTTAAAATCTCATTCCGCGATATAATAGAACGCCTCTTCCGGAAGGGCACCGCCGACGGATGCCGGATCGGCCGCAAACAACACCTCCAGATAGGAAGACAGTTTTGCCTTCATCTCTTCTCCGGTAATGCAGGTCAGATTGCAATACGGAATGGCCGCCTCCGCAACCGCTGCATTCTCCAGGATCCCCGCAGCCACCATCCGGTTTGCCGTCTCTGCGATATTCTCTTTTGCATACGCTGAGCTGTTTTCGTGATCTGCCAGGAAATCGGCAACCGCCTGCGGATGCTGCTCCAAAAAGTCTTTTCGCACGATCGTCACTCCGGTCACCAATGCAGAATCCGCATCCAGCGCTTCCCACTCTGCCGTCATGTCCAAAACGATCTGCAAACTGTCATTTTTCTTCAGCGCTACTGTCGCAAACGGCTGGGGGAGCATTCCGACTGCGGACGGATCTTCCGCCAGCACTGCCGCCACTTCCGTTGCCTCAGATTTATATTCCACTTCTGCAACAACACCGTTTCCATCCAGGATATGCTGCAGCACAAATTCCGGTGTCGTGCCTTTTCCGGTCGTATAGATCGTATGATCCGCCAGATCCGCAACGCTTTCGATCGAGGCATCGCCGCTGACCATATACAAAACGCCCAGTGTGTTGATATCGATCACCTCCACACCGCCCTGCGTTTTGTTATAGAGTACGCTTGCTACATTTGCCGGAACCAATGCAATATCCAGATCCCCGGAAATCATCTTCGGCAGCAAAGCATCTGCCTGCGTCTCCATCGTAAATTCGTAATCCGCTGTCTGCATCATTTCCAACAGTCCGATGGAAGTCGGTCCTTTCAATGAACCGATCCGTACCATCACCGAATCTTCCGTAATTTCCGCAACCGCTTCAACCGTTTCCGTTGCTTCCGTCGGAATCGTTTCTGTTGTCACATCCGTCACTGCCTGCTGCGCTGTCTCCGTCTCCTGCACGGGTGCCTGTGTTCCTTCCGTGGATGCATTTCCCGTACAGGCACACATCAAAAGGCCGATCGCTCCGGCCACCAGTACTTTCTTATTGATCTTCTTTTTCATAATTTTCCTCCCGAGGATCCCTGCTGTTTTTGTCGATCCTTCCTTCCGGTTCCTGATTTCCTACCATAACATACCACAGCCCCACAGGTTTGACAATGCATAGGGATACTGCTAAAATCACGGTTATGGCAAACTCCGAAGAAACAACAACACAGAAAACGACCGGTCGCCTGTCCTGGCTGGACGGCCTGAAAGGTCTGGCATGTTTTGGTGTCTTTACACATCATTTTTTTCTGGCTTTTTTTAAGGCCAGTTATTTTGGCACCGAAATGCCGTCGCTTTTACCGGGCGGCATCGATACGCTGTTATCCTACAAACCTTACGGCGTTTTTCTGAACGGGAATTTCTGGGTCTGTCTGTTTCTCTTGATCTCTGCCTATCTGCCGGCCTGTCAGATCATTCGCACTTCGGATGAACAACTGCGCAGCCGTGCCGGAACCATGATCTTAAAGCGCTATCCGCGACTGATGCTCCCGGCATTCTCCATGGCCGTGATCAATTTCTTTTTACTGCACCTTTTGAATGCACTGCATATGAACTATATCAACAAGCCCCTGGATTATTCCTTCGGCGGTCTTTTGATGCATGGCCTGGTACTGATGTGGACCAAGGTGGACAGTATGCTGGTCGGACCTTTCTGGACACTGCATTACTTCCTGCTGGTACCGCTCTTTGCCATGCTGCTTGCCGTTCCCGCCAGAAAATCCAACCGCTATATGCCCGTGATCTGCACGGCTCTGCTCATCGCCTTCTTTGAATACGACATCATCTTTGATTACTATATGGCCGGCGTGCTGGGGGTATTGCTGGCAGACATCACCTGCAACGATCGTCCGGAGGGACTGAGAAAAAAGTTCCCGGCCTTGACGAAAAAGACGGTATTGCTGCCGCTTTCCCTTGTGCTCCTGCTGGCAGGTCTCTGGCTGGGCGGCTATCCTTCCTATGTGGAACCGGAAGGACTCTATCGCCATTTTGCTTTTCTGGTTGCCCGCAACAACGGTACTTCCGTGTTGCTGCACATCGGTGGCGCCTTCCTGATCCTGTGCGCCCTGCATCTGTGGCAGGCGGCTGCTTTACCGGATCTGCTCTCCACCAAACCCTTTCAATTTCTGGGTCGCATCTGCTTCCCGGTCTTTATGCTGCATATGCTGTGGATCGAATACCTCGGCTACTATCTGATGGATCAGATGGCCGCAGTCACCGGCAGCATCGCAAGCGCCGCTCTCCCGGTGTATCTGATCCTGCTGGTACTGGTGCTGGCCTCTTCATTCCTCTTCCACCACACGATCGAAAAGTGGTGCGAGAAGATCTGTAAAAAAATTCACATCTGATGAAAACGCCCCCGGTCACCGGGGGCGTTTGATGTTTGGAGTCTTAAATTGCTTCGTGGAATGTTCTGCTGATAACATCCGCCTGCTGTTCCGGGGTAAGCTTGATGAAGTTTACCGCATAGCCGGATACGCGGATCGTCAGCTGCGGGTAGTTCTCCGGATGCTGCTGTGCGTCCAGCAGTGTATCGCGGTTCAGCACGTTCACATTCAGATGATGTCCGCCCTTTGTTGCATATCCATCCAATAAGGATACCAGATTGTTTACCTGACTCTTGCTTGCTTCCATGATGATTCCCTCCTCTTCTGAAATCTACTATACTATGGTTTCGGGATCGCTCCCTACCTTGGTTTCTGAGGTTAGTATAGCGCAGATGGCGGAATCTCTCCGTAACAGTTGTTACGATATGGAAATTTTTAATACAAACTCTCCAATGCTTCTCTGTCGCAAATGCGCACGATATCACGATCCACTTCGATCAGTCCGTCCTTTTGCATGTTCATCAACTCGCGGGATAAGGAAGGTCTGGCCACGCCGAGGAAATCGGCAAACATCTCGCGGTTCATCGAAAGGATCACCCGCCCTTTGATATCGGCATTCTCCAGAAAATAGATCGCCAGTTTTTCCTTTAACGAAGTGGAACTGAGCAGATGCAGTTTCTTGGTCATGGAGAAATTGCGTCCCGCCAGGATCTCCAGCAGGTTTCGTGTGATCAGCTGGTGATGCCCGCAGGCGTTCTCACAAAATCCGTAAAAGAACTTCCAGGGGATCTGTAATACCTCTCCCGGTTTTACCATCACGGCATCGTACCAGTAATGGGATTGTTTGGAGAACAGAAATGCCTCGCCGAACACATCCCCCGGCTTTACCGTATAGAGAACATTGCGCTTTCCCGATGCAAAATCCTTCACCAGCGCCGCTTCTCCCGACTGCAATAAAAAAATCATCTGCGGTGTTTCTCCCTGTTGGAAGATATACTCACCTGCAGATAATTTCTTTTTTTGTGCTCTGGAGCAGAGCAACATACGGTCGATCTCGCTCTGCTCAATATCCGTAAACAGATTCATAAGATCCTTACTCCTCGATCAACGGTACATAATACTCAATTCCGGTTTCCAGTTCCATACATCCCAGACGACTGGATTTGTTATTCAATGCCATACCGCAGTCGATATCGATGATCCGATAGCCACGGTATTTTTTCTTTTTGTAGATCATACCTCTGCCGTATTCGTCCACGTGATTCAGACGCTGCGTAAAGATATGTCCCACCACATAGGTGTCGCTCTTGTAGCCGAAGGAATATACTTCCGGCTCCACGAACGGATCCCCGTCCTGCTCAAACAGGCTGTCCCAAACGATACGCTCTGCAGCCTTGGGTGTCATATCCTTAAAGAAGATCTCTTTTCCGAAGCGATAATCCACGGAATAACTGTGGGACAAATGGAAACTGTGCCCGCCCACCTTGACTCGTTTGATCAGGCGCAGACCTCTTAAGAATTCTTCGATCTCGTCCTGCTCTTTTTGTTTGAGTTTGTAAAACTCCTCAAAGGTCCGGTTGCCGCCGTTTGCCGGATGCGTCCACAGTTCGTACGGTGTCAGATGATCATCAAAGGGATCGTCCACGATCAGGCCCTGTTTCTTCTTGCGCATATAATCCACGGCATTTAACATCATCAGTTCATGATTGCCGAGAAACATTTCCATGTTCTTTCGTTTCATGACATCCTGAATGATGGCAATGCCCTGGTCTCCGCGGTCGATCACATCCCCCATAACGTACATAAAATCATCATCCGAAAACCGGATCTCCTCCAGCATTTTCAGAAATGTCTTGTAATATCCATGAATGTCGCTGAGTACAAAGGTTCTCATATCACTGCATCTCCACGATATCGGTCTCATTTACACAAATGACCGGCCGAATGCCCATTGCTTCATTCAGTTTCCATAACGACAGTTTGTTATCTACGATCGCGTGCCCTTCAAAATTCTCCGCACACTTGTAGGAATCGTCACCGTCGATATGTCCGCGGGAACGCAGTCCGTAACTTGCGTGGGACAGGATACTGTTCGCCTGAGCCGCTACATACTGGGAGCAAGGCACTACTTCCGGCTCCATCTTGGTCCTGCCGGTACCGCGTGCCAATGCCAGATCGATATCAAAACCAAAGCGGATCTCTTCGATCGAAGGAAGATATACTTTATCGTACGTGGTACGATCCGAGAACGCCGAGACCGGAGTGGTTACCTTGGTCGCATTCAACAGCGCTCTTTCCTCTTCCGTAAATGCCATACGAACAAAGCGGGAATTGAGCCAGCCACGGATCTCGCTGTTCTCCCAGTAGATACCGGTACGAACCTTTTGGATCTCGCGCTCATTCATCAACAGGTATTTGTCCTTATCAAACGGACGGAACTCGATGATATATTCGGTCTGCAGCGTCACACGCCCGCCGCGTGACTGACGCACTTTCCACGAAAGCATATTGAACTTGAAATAACGATATCCGGAAATCTCCTTTTCGGAACGGGAACTCTTACGGATATTAAAGATATCCCTCGGATCCTGCTCCTCCTCCTTCATCACCGGAAGACGCAGATATCTTTCACCGTTGACTACGGCAATGTCATCGTTATCATAATCCGCATATACAATATCCGAATCCAGCTGGGAACCGACAATCTCATTCATCGGATACTCGCCGAACCAGACGCGCTCGTTACGGTCTTTCAACAGGTGTACGCTCGGTGCTGCCGGAGCCGCCTGTGCCATACCGGACTTTTCATCCGGATAGATGCCGTACAGATCTTTGTACAGTTCATCGATGGACTGCTGCCGGTCCGCAGGCTCCATGGAAAGTCCCTTCATGATCGCCTGTGCCAGTTTCTTATCGATCTGTATGGTATAATCCGCCAGATTGACCAGCTCGTCTTTTTCATTACGCTCGTAAGAGGACTGCGGCACATCGCCCGTCATCATACTGTACAGCGTCGCACAGATGCCGTAGATATCCGTCCAGGGTCCCTGCTCCGCCAGTTTGGAAAGCATCTGCTCCAACGGCGCATAGCCCCATTTTCCGAGGAATACCTGCTGGTTTGCAAAGCCCAGCTTTCGGGATCCGCCGAAATCGATCAGCTTGATGGAACCGTCATCGTCCATCATAATATTGTCCGGGCTGATATCTCTGTGGATCAGGCCGGATTTGTGCAGTTTTCCGAGAATGCTGATCACAGGCTCCATCAGTCGCAGGGATTCCTCTACGGAAAGCCATCCGCCCTGAGAGTCGATATACTTGCGCAGATTACCGCTGCGCAGATATTCCATGATCAGATAACCGGTGTTATTTTCATAGAAAAGGTCTTTGATCGCAACAATACCGGGGAACTTGGAGAACTCCGCCAGGATTCTTGCTTCACGCAGATATGCTTTGGTCTCTTTTTCGTATTCTTCCTTGTTGACCGCATCCAAAACCAGAACGGTCTTGCCGTCCTCCGCACGATCAACCATTTCATCCGGGAAGAATTCCTTTACGGCAACGGGATACTCCAACAGCATGTCATAACCGATGTAGGTAATGCCATAGCCGCCTTTTCCCAAAATATTACCGATGAGGATCTTGCTATTTAAGATTGTCCCGGGTGTCAGTGCCTTTGACCAGGTCTGCTGTCCTGCTTTTTCTTTTCCGCAATACGGACAGATCCCGATGTCATCGCTGACTTTCATACACCGAAGACAGATTTTTCCGATTTCAGACTGCTCCATATATCCCCCAAGAACCAGATATGCCTTTCAGCAATCGTTTTTATACCACTCTTATTATACACAAAAATGTGCAAATTTGCCACCCCTAACTGGGGATTTTTCATTTTTTTTGTTACTTTTTATTCGGTTCGGATCGCTGCCAGAGGGCTTAATTTCATTGCCCGGATGGACGGCAGCAAACCGGCCAGCATCGCGATCAGGATCGCAAAGACAACCGAGATCCCGCCCAGCCACAACGGAATGCGGGAAATGTTGTGCAGATCGGCCCCGAGTTCCGAAGCGGCGATCACCTGATTGATCACCATCGACAACAGATAACTGAGCCCGACGCCCATAATGCCTCCCAGAAAACCGATGGCTCCTGCTTCCAGCAAAAACATGGTCTGGATGTCCCGGACGCGGCAGCCGATCACTTTCATAATGCCGATTTCTTTTGTTCGCTCGTAGATGGACATCATCATGGTATTGGTGATACCGATGGCCGCAACAAACAGCGATACGGCCCCGATGCCGCCCAACACAGCCTGCACGATGTTCATAATCTTCATATCCGACTCGATCCACTCCATACTCGAGCTGGTCTGATATCCCATCTCATTGATCCGCTCCTGCACCGGCATGACATTTTCCATCTTGTCCACATTCACATACAGGTTGGTATAAAAGATCTCATTATACGGTTTTCCGTTTCGCCGCAGCGGCTGTCCCGGGATAGCACGCCCGCGAAACTCCCTCTGCAGCATCGTCTTTAAGGCATCGATATCGCAATATGCCGCATAAAAGTGCGGATTGTAATCCTCCACGCCCCCTGCCACCAAACCGGCGGTCGGGATCAGGTACTTTTTCGGCATCTTCCCGGCCGGGCCGCCCTGTTGCGGACGAATGGCACTGATATATGCCTGATAATCCAGGATCACATAGATCTGGTCATGCATCAGGTCGATATCCGGCAGTTTGCCCGTATCCCAATAGGTCTCATTGCCTCTTTTCTGATCACGGAAACTGGTGAGTATGGCATTGCCGTACACGATTTCCAGTTCCCCGTTTGCCTCCGGAAGATGTCCGGATGCCAGTTCAATATTCTGCCTTTTCAGGTAGGACTGCGTCATGCCCTGCAGTCCCCAGGCTGCACGATACCGGCCGGAAAGCAGAAACACCGTAGTCTCCAACGCCGGATCCACCGAAGTCACATGCTCCATCTGCGACAACAGCGTCACATCGGTATCGCCCAAATGCCGCTCTTTCCCTTTGCCGTTTCCGCTTTCGTACTCTTCCGGCAGCGTCACCGAGATTGCCAACAGACTGCCGTAGGATTCGATCTCCTCCAGCATGGCCTGCTTCATCCCGATGCCCAGTCCCAGCATCAATACGATGGAAGTGGTACCGATCAGTACACCCAGCACGGTCAACAACGTGCGTACTTTTCTTTTCAACAGACTGCTCAGACTCATACCGAGCAGATCGATCATTCTCATAAAAAATCCGCACAACCGACACAATACGAGTGCCGGGCTGCAACTCCTTTTTTATTCTGCCCGGATTGCCGCCAGCGGGCTCAGTTTCATCGCACGCACGGAGGGAATAAATCCGGCCACCATCGCGATCAGGATGGCAAATACAATGGAAATACCTCCCAGCCACAGCGGGATTCGTGAGATGTTATCCAGTCCCATCTCCGATCCGGAAAGCAATTTATTGATCACCAGGGATAATGCATAACTCAGGCCCACGCCAAGTGTTCCGCCGATCAGCCCGATATAGCCGGCTTCGATCAAAAACAGCGCCTGGATATCACGGATACGGCAGCCGATCACCTTCATAATACCGATCTCTTTGGTGCGCTCGTAGATCGACATCATCATCGTATTGGTAATACCGATGGCCGCAACCAGCAGGGATACCGCACCGATACCGCCAAGCACCGCCTGTACGATATTCATGATCTTCATATCCGATTCGATCCACTGCATACTGGAATAGGTCTGGTATCCCATATTATTGATCAGCTCCTGTACGGCGCTCACATTTTCCATATCGTCCACGCCTACGATCAACTGACTGTAAAAGATCTCACGATAGGGTTTGCCGTTTTTCTGTACCGGCTGATCCGGGATCGCACGCCCTTTGAATTCTCTCTGCAATTGGGTTCGAAGCGCATCGATATCGCAATAAATGTAATAGGAATACTGCGTCCAGTCATCCGGTCCGCCTGCCACCACGCCAGCGGTGGGAACCAGATATTTCTTCGGTTTCGGTGTAGCCGCTCCGTTCGGGTCCGGATTCTTGGAACTCCAATAGCGATCCATATCAAAGATCACATAGATCGGATCTTTCATCAGATCGATATCCGGCAGTTCTCCGGTATCCCAATACCCGCGATTGGTCTTTTCATCCTGAAACTGCTGCAGCACGATATTTCCGTACAGAAACTCCAATTCCTGATCGGCTTGCGGCAAACGCCCCTCTCCCAAAGGAATATCCCGGGAACGCAGAAAGCTCTGCGTCACACCCTGAATCTGTCCGTACGCCATATATCGTCCCTGTTTCAGGATCACCGAACATTCCAGCACCGGATCCACCGACATCACATGCTCCATCCCGGAGAGCAGTTCCACGAGATCATCATTCAGCCGCAGTTCCTCCGTATCCTTATCACTGCCGCTGTCGTAATACCGTCCGGGAGCATTCACCTCAATGGCGGTCAGACTCTCAGAAGCCTGCATCTCTTCGAGCATGGACTGCTTCATCCCGATGCCGAGCGAAAGCATGACCACAATGGATGTGGTACCGATGATCACACCCAGTACGGTCAATATCGTTCGTATTTTTCGTTTAAACAGACTGCCCAGACTCATGCTGAGCAGATCACCAAGTTTCATACACGATCACCTATATCATCAATCGTCCAGATCATCCAGTTCCTGCTGCCGTGCTTTCTTTTTCTTTGCGGAAGATGCGATCGCGCTGATAATGATGATGAGCACGATCAGTCCGCCGACACCACCGCCGATCACCGGTCCCCACGGGAATGCTTTTTCTTCCGGCATATCTTCGCCTCCGAAATCGCCCATATCACCCCAGTCGCCTTCCTCATAGGTCATTTCATACACAAACAGGGTGATCTCTTTTTCCAGCGTGGTCACATTGCCTGCCTCATCTTCATAGGAGATCACGGCCCGGATGGTTCCGTCGTCTTCGGTGGGTGCGATACCGTTGATCATCGCATCCACATTGCCGGTGGCACCGGGCTCCAGTTTGCCCAAAAAGGTGCTGCCGCCTTCGATGGAATCTCCCACAAAATCGACCTGCACATTATACAGTGTCGTCTTTCCCTTGTTATAAACCGGGAACATAACATTGCTCTGGTTGCCCACTTCGATGGACTCCGGCAATACCTCGGCATCACCGTAATCCACTCGTGCTTCCTGCTTCACCGGAATGGATACACTGGTGGTTGCGGAGAACGGGTTGTGCTTTGCATCTTCGTAATTCGCCTTCAGGTCGATCACATACGGTTTCTGCGCCAGATCACTTCTGGCGGTCATCTCGATGTTTAAGTCCTTGGTCTCTCCCGGCGCGATCTTGTTTACAAAGATCGATGCCGAACCGGAAGTCGGCAAAAACGCCTCATACATAGTCTCTTTATTATCGCCTTCGGTAGCTGCTTTTAAGTCAAACTGTACGTTGGACACGGTAGAACTTGTTGATGTGTTCTGTACCGTGATCGTCAGATGGAAGGTATCCCCGGCATAAACCACTGCCGGATCGGTAACAAAACCGGTAACGATGATCCTCGGAGTGGAAGGCGGCAGAGTATCCGTTTCCTGCTTCTTCTCTTCCTCGATCAGCTGACGGCCCGGACGACCGGTAACGGTAACATAGGTCACCAGATCGGTCTCTTCGATCTCGCCGTTACGATAATAGATCGCGTGGAATTTGATCGGATAGGTTCCGGTATAGGCATCATTGGAGATGATGAAATCCCAAGCCACATCCTGGTGCAGGCGATAGCCCTCTTCCACGCTGGATGCTGCGGAGATACATTTGATCATACGGGTATCGGTTGCGGTCTGGATCACGAACGGCCATTTCTTCGGATCGGTATCCTGGGTCGGTGTGATCACCACATCGGTCACTGCAGCTTTACCGAGGTTTACCACGGAGAGCATCACACGAACCGGCTCATTGTATTTTCCCGAAGGGATGGCTACGGTATTGTTCAAAAACAGGAACTGCTCCGCGCCGTCGATGTTCATTCTGGCCGCTGCCGACAGATCGGCCTCGGTCTCATCCACATAGGCAACCAGCTGGGAAACGGTCATATCGTTATTGGCGATAAACACATTGGCCTGACGGAATACGTCGTCCATACGCTTGTGCGCTTCCGGCGAGATATCGTACAGTGCTTCCAGACTGTGGATATGCTCCATCAAAAAGACATAGGCCACTTCACGGTCTTCGTTTTTGATCATCGCATACGGATCTTTGGTGGCAAGCAATGCCGCGTTGAAGGATGCGGATACCTCCATTCCTTCGATCCCCGTTCCCGGGAACGGAATGGTAAAGGCCAGCACCAGCGCCGCCAATGCCAGAACGATCTTTACGGCGATCTGCTCCGGTCTCTTCCTGCTGTTCTGTGTTTCTTTTCCCCTCATGACTGTGTATCTCCTCCCTCGTTCTTGATCGTCTCGTTTACTTCATCCCAGATGCTGACCGGCTTGTCTCCCGGCCCTTCTGCCTTTGCTGCCTGCTCGTTGCTTTCCTGCACGGCGGCCGGTTGTACTGCTGTTTCCTGTTTCGGCGGTTCGGTGCTCTGCGCTGCCGTAACTGCCGTATTCGGTGCCGGTGCAAACGGATCTTCATCCGGCATCGTCGCCGTTCCGTTGATCAACTCATCCATCTGCTGCTGTGCCCGTTCCCGATTGTCTATGTTCCGGATGATCTTACCGTCCTTAATCTGTATGATACGGTCGCCGAATCCCGCCAGATAGTTGTCATGCGTTACCATTACCATCGTCTGATTCTTCTCCCGGCTGATCTGCTTGATCAACTGCAATACTTCCAGCGTGGTATTGGAATCCAGATTTCCGGTCGGCTCATCCGCAAACACGATCTCGGGATTTACTACCAGCGCTCTGGCAATACCCACACGCTGCTGCTGACCACCGGACATCTCCCCCGGCTTATGCCGCATATATTTGCCGAGGCCTACCAGCTTCAGCATCTTGATGGCACGCTTCTCACGTTCTTTTTTACCGATCCCCTGAAAGGTCAGCGGCATCGCCACATTTTCGATGGCCGTCATATTCTGCATCAGGTTGTAGGACTGAAAAATAAAGCCCACGTGCGCCTGCCGGAAGTTCACCAGCTGACTTTCGTTCTTGGCCTCGATATGTTCGCCGGCGATCACGATCTGTCCCTTGGTGGGCTTTTCCAGACCTGCCAGCATATTTAAAAGTGTGGATTTGCCGGAACCGGAAGTACCGACAATACAGCAGAATTCGCCTTTTTCAATAGAAAAATCGACACCATTCAGCGCACGCACCTTATTGGTACCGATTCGATAAATCTTATATAAGTCTTTCACCTGAATGACAGGCTTTCCCATAACACACTATCCCCAATACTTATTTTCTCCTCATTCAGTTTACCATGATTCTATGTTATGTCAATCTTTCATAGGGGAATAGTTTGATTTTTAAACTATTTATTTCCGTTCTGTTCCTTTTGGTGAAACTCCTTCTTGATCTGATACATCAGGTTATCCGCCTCACGGACATACTCCTTGATCTTGGCATCCGGACGCTTCACGGGATCGGTGGTCACAAAACCGATGCTGGCCGTGATCGTATAAGTCAATTCGTTTTCCTGTGCTCTCTGCGCGATCCGCTCTTCCAGGCGCCGCTTGATTGTAGTTGCTTTCTGCTTTGCACAGTTCGGCACGATCACCAAAAACTCATCCCCGCCGAAACGCACACCAACCCAGTCCTTTTGCAGGCAATCCGCAATAGCAAAACCAACGGTCTTGATCGCCACATCGCCCTGCTCATGCCCATAGGTATCGTTGATCTTCTTCATCGAGTTGATATCTACAAAGAACACCGTAAGTTTGGTCTTGTCCACCATACTCTCCTGGAACAGCGGCAGCACTTTATTATCATAGCCCAGACGATTGTACAGTCCGGTCAGTGCATCCTTATCGTAGAGCAGCTTCAGACGCAGGTTCACGCGCAGCAAACGCAGGGACTGCTGCAGTTTCTCCAGATAGGGATACATCATACTGTCGCTTAGGATATACGGATCATCCGCAAATACGACATAACCGTAGTTATGGTCAAAATAATGCAGCGGGCACAGAATGAATACATGCTGCTCATTTTTCTTTTTGCGATAGGCCGGGATCAGCTGTTCCGCGCTCACCCGGTCCACATCCACCGGACGGTCATTCTTAATGGCCACCGCCACATCCAGATTTCCTGTCAACTTGCTCCGCGCTGCTCCGGTAGACATGACATTTTTGAAATACTCGTCATTCAAAACCAGATAAAAGGCGGATCCTTCAAACTGATGGTTCTCGGAATAATGGAACCGCAGTTTGTTCTTCATATCCTGATAATCCGAAACATCCGAGATACGCTCCCGCATCACGTGCTCATTCTGCTCCAGCAGTTTGGCATCCAGATCCCGCTGAAACGACAGTTTGCAATAGTTCTGCCGTCTTGCCGCACAGACCGGATTGGAACAGCCGCAGCTCTCCGCGATCACGGGAATGGTCGGCACCACGATTTTTTTATTCTTTGCGCCTCTTTTTTTCTCACCGTAGATGATCTCACACGCTCTTCGTGCCACGGATTGATAATCCGGCTGCACCGTCGTGATCGCCGGGAAGAAGATTCTGCTGTTCTTGGTATTATCAAAGCCGGTGACCTTGACCTGTTCCGGTACTTTGATACCGCGCTTATCCAATTCCGTACAGATGGCAAGCGCCATAATATCATTGGCACAAACAATTGCGTCCGGCAGTTTTTTATGGTTCCGGATCAGTTCATCCAACGCATCCACGGCACGACGATTGGACCACTTTCCGTAACCCACATCTTTGTCGCTGAACTTCAGCCCGTGCTCTTCCATCACCTCACGGGTCACCCGCAGTCGTTCCTGACTGTCTTCGTGATCCTCGGTGCCACCGATATAAAAGAGTTTCTTTACTTTATGTTCTTCGATCAGATGCGAAACCAGAGCACGCATTCCGTTCTCATTACCGACACAAACCGAAGGCACACCTTCGATCTCCATACCGATACTTACCGCAGGAACGCCCTGTGCTTTTGCTTTTTCACAAAGGGAATGCGCGGTTTCATCCGAATTGAGCATATTAGAAAAAACAACAATACCATCATAATCCGACGGATTGATCTGCTGGTAGATATTTAATTCTCCCTGCATTAACGAACGATGCACATTATAGGAAGCGAAACTCAGAAACAGAAATACATCAAAGTCTTCCTCTTTCGCGCATATCCTGAACCCTTCAATGGCATCGGTCAGCGCATCCAGGCTCCATCCGTTACCGCAGACTGCTATTTTTCTCTTCATCGTATTGTGTTATCCTTTAATCATTATAGATTGACTGGTTTTACCACAATAATTCCGCTATTTACAGTATACCATAGCCATTTGCCAATAACAAGAATGATGTTGGGGATCCTAAAAGAAAAAAGTCCCGAACTCTCAGGACTTTTCAAAGAGCAGGTGATGGGAATCGAACCCACGTGTTCAGCTTGGAAGGCTGACATTCTA
>CAMJAP010000061.1 GCA_946403625.1 uncultured Lachnospiraceae bacterium | reverse complement strand
AATGCAGCACCGCAGAACAATTTTGCACAGCCGGCGATGGGCACTCCGGTGGCACAGCCGCAGAAAAAGGGCAAGGGCGGCCTGATCGCAGCGATCATTCTGATCATCGCACTTTTGGGCGGCGGTGGCGTTGCAGCACTTTTTGCAACCGGTGTTTTGGGCGGAACCAAAGAGATCAAGGTATCTCCCAGCAGCCTGAAGCTTACGGTTGGTGAAACTACTACAGTAGAGATCAAAAACTATGATGAACTGACCAAAGTTCGTCTGGAGTATAATTCCAACGATGACAAGGTCGCAGAGATCACAGATGAATATGATGACGGCTTTAAGGTAGCTGCTGTCGGCGAAGGCAAGACAACGATCGTTGTTACCGGTAAGGGTTGTGAGCCGGTAGAGATCAAAGTAACGGTTAAGGAAGCAGCACCGGAACCGACTCCGGAACCGGAACCGACCGAAGTGCCGGATATAATCGAGCCGACCGCAACACCGGAACCGACTGCAACACCGGAGCCGACACAGGAGCCGACATCCGGCAGCGGATCTGCTCAGATTGAGGCATCCTATTCGAGCGATGTATTTACGATTTACGCACCGGATGGTTATACGGTTTCTCAGAACGAGGGCGATTTCCTTGAGTTTGAGGGCGAGGACGGTGATTACTTCTGGGCATACGGCGAGCTTCCGTACAATGCATATTACACCATGCATCCGGAAGAACTGAGTGCAGATTCCGATCCGGTTACTTCCGGTTTCACCTTTGACTGGGATGTGATCATCGAAGGCGGAGCACCGAACGGTGAGGATATCTATATGGCTTACTGTGAGGATCCGGACGAGGAGTACTATCACGAACTGTACTATATCTTCTTCCCGTATGCAGATACCTACGGAACAGAGGATTATATCGTGATCGAGATCACACCGGAATTGGCAGACAGTTTGGATGAATCCAAGATTGATGCCTTCTTCTACGGATTCTGATATCGTTAAGTTTTGAGGTGAATTTGAGGGCAGGCGCGATATGTGCCTGCCCTTGTATCGCCCGAAAAAGAGATTGCACAACAAATAAATACGGGGTTAGAACGAATCTATGAACAAATCGAGAGTAGAGATCGACCGCATTTTCATCAGTTCCATTGACGCGGCAAAGGCGTATGTAGACTATAATGAATGGACTATCGATCTGGATGGGGAGATCTATCAATATATCCTGCAGTTGTTTGCACACAATTTTGATACGACTTCGGCGAAGAAGGCGGAGTATCATCTGGATGATTTCCTGGCGACCATTGTTCCGGAAGAACCGGAAGCTTTTGAGGCGTTTGTTGAGGTGATCACGGATGAGATGCATGAACTGCTCAAGGTGGCCTACGGGTTATCGGCGGGCAGCGGATTGTTTGTATTCGCGACGGTAGAAGAACAACCGATCATCGCGTTCTTTAAATTGAATTATCAGTCCAGACTGACGTGCGAAAAGACGGAAGACGGGAAAGTGGTATGGCGCAAGGATGTACGTCTGCTGCCGGCACACACCCAGAAGGAGTATGATTACTTCTACATCAATCCGTATGAGCGTCAGGTGTGGATGTCCGATATGCACTGTATGATCGACGGCGAAAGCGTGGATTATATGGCGGAAAAGATCCTGCAGATCAACCTGAAAAAATCCGAGAAAGAGACGGTGCAGGTGATCCAGGAGGCGGTGCTCGATACCATCAAGGAATGCTACAAGGAAGAGGCACCCAAGAAGGTTTTTGAATACCGGCAGGCAGTCGCCAACGAAGCGAAGGAACAGGGCAAGATCGATCCGGTGCGCATTCAGGAGACGGTATTTGCGGATAATGAGAAGGCAAAAGAACGCTTCACGGAAAAGGCAGAGGATCTGGCCATTCCGCAGAAGCCGGTATATGTGAGCCCGAAGACGACCAAGACACTGGCAAAGAAGCAAAAGATCGTGACCGAAAACGGTATCGAGATCCTGGTGCCGGTGGAATACCTGGAAGACAAGAGTGTATTCGAGTACAAACAGGAAAACGGCAGAGTGACGATTCATATTCATGATGTGAACGGCACATTAAAGTGATATAATAGAAGGAGACGACATCAAGCGCCGGATGGGGCGCGAAATAGTGAATGTCGGGGGTGCAGGATGCCGGAACTGGATAAATTATTAAGACACAACAAGATAGAGCGATGCCTGGAATGCGGCGGCAGGATGAAACAGATCCGCTCCGGAGAGTACGAGTGCGTAGAATGCGGGGCAAAGGAACTGGATGATTTTGGGCGTATTCGTGAGTATATGAGGGAGCATGGAACCGCCACGAAAGAAGAACTGGTGGTGATGCTGGGCGTACGAGCCGAAGTGGTTAACGAGTATATTCGGCAACAGCGGCTGGAAAAAGCGGAAGGGACGCAGGGCGATGGTAAGTGCCTTTTGTGTGGGGCTCCGATCCGATATGGTTCTATCTGCGCAAAATGTAGAGGAAACGCGCCTTCCGGAACGGTTTTGGGACCGGGCCCCGGTGCCAGCGGAAGACGACGGTATATGTAAATTATGGAAAAGAAATCAAATAAAATAGCAGAATTTTTGAAAAAAGAACCGATGCTTACAGTTTCCGTGCTGGCGGCATTGGTTTCTTTATGGATTACACCGCCGGATGCGACATTGATCGAACGGATCGACTGGCATACACTGGGCACATTATTTATGATGCTGACGGTACTGGAGGGATTCAAGCGGGAGAATATCTTCCGGCCGTTGATCCTGCTCAGCGCGCGGTTTCATACGATGGTGGCGCTGTCACTCTTTTTGGTATTCGGTGTATTCTGTACATCTATGTTTGTGACCAATGATGTGTCGCTGATCATCTTCGTACCACTGACCATTCTGCTGTTCCGCAGCGGCAAAAAAGAGCACTACATCCTGCCGGTGATCTCGATGGAAAACATCGCAGCGATCCGCGGATCTTTGTTGATGCCCTTCGGCAGCCCGCAGAATCTGTTTCTTTATTCGCAGTCCGGTACAAGTGCGGCGAACTTTATCAAGCATATGTCACCGCTGTGCATCATGTCTGCAATTTTGCTGGTGATCTTTATCGTTACACTATACAGAAAAGATGTGAAGGAAAAGATCAAACTGGATGGCGCGCAGGCGGCAGGAGAGTGGGCACCGGAGAAAAAGGTGCGGCGCATCGCGCATATCTCCCTGTTTGTTATGATCCTGTTTACGATCGTGACCAGAACCAAGTATTGGCCGATCGCGGTGGGCATCGTGATCGTGGTCGTATTGCTGGTACACCGCGAATTGTTCAAGCAGGTGGACTATGTATTGCTGGTTACCTTCCTGTGCTTCTTCGTATTTTCCAGTTCCATTGCGGCCAATCCGGGCATTTCCGCATGGCTGCAAAAGGCAGTGGCGGGACATGAGTACTGGTGGGCGATCGGACTCAGCCAGATCATATCCAATGTACCGGCATCCATCGTGCTGTATCCGTTTACCGAGAACTTCGCCGGTCTGATCTACGGCGCGGACACCGCAGGCCTGTGCTCCCTGATCGGATCCCTGGCTTCGGTCATCAATTATCGTATCTATGTAAGAGAGTATCCGGAAAACGGTAAGAAGTTTATCAAGACCTTTACGTTAATCAGCTGGGCCTTCTTTGTGATCGTGGTCATCCCGGGATACCTGCTCAGCCACTGGAAGTTCTTTTGAATGAGGGAATAGGATGCATAGATCGGAACTGATAGAGATCGTTGAGAAGATCATGCGGTGTGAAGGTACGGAAGAGGACCAGGATCACCTGCTGGAATTGCTGGAGCAGAATGTAGCGGATCCGAATGTTTCCCGTTATATCTTTTATGAAGAAAACACTGCGGAAGAAGTAGTGGATAAAGCGCTGGCCTATAAGCCGATTCTTTTGTAATTCTATGGTTTATATGAATTTCTTTAAATACGATCAGGGGGAGAATTTACATGAATATCATTGATGTATTGGATCGGGCAATCAGCATAAACGGTCAGGTTTTGGAGTTCCCTATGTCTTATGAGGAAATCAAGGCCGTGCTGGGAGAAGCGAGAATTGTTGCGGAAAATGACGAGGATGAAGGCATTCATACCACGTATTATTATGATGCGCTGGGGCTGGAGTTTGAGGGAGCCGAAGTATATCTGACTGATCTGAAAAAGAAAAAAGCATTTAAGGATAAGGAGCATAATATTGTCGGCATGGCCTTATATGTGACCGGAGATCCGCTTTACGACTTTAAATCGGACAAGTGTCAAAAGACATATGTGGGTAATCTGACCGTTTTGGGCAGGCAGGTGGATCTGGAACGCAGCTGGAAAGATATCCTGGGCTATGGTTGCATGCCTCTGCTGGATGAAAAGAGTAAAACAAAGAAGTATATCGAGGTGGAGACTACCATCGTTACGGAAGACGAAGAGCCTTTTTATGACGGGGATCTGTTGAAAAAAGATGTTATGATCACCTTCAAGCCGGAAAGACCAAAGAGCAAGGAGAATTATGATCTCATACCTCCGGAGGAAGACTGTCTGGTGTTTGATACCTTCAACTTTAAACTGGCGGTGATCAATGAACTGATGTATAACCAGGAAGTGCTGAAACCGTATTTTGATATTTACGATTATATGGCATTCAAAAAAGCACATTGGAATCTGGAAACGGATAAAAATGTAAAAGGCGCGGTGAATTACTTTAAAGAACTGCAGATTCCGGTCCGACTGGCAGATTACGTGACTGAAATTGAAATGGATGGTGCGGATGAAATCTATATGAATATCGCACCGGAATGGGACGGAGAAGATGAGCGGTTTGATTTTAATACGCTCACCGAAGCAGAACTGAAACCGTTTAAAAATCTGAAAAAAATGACGATTTTCGGCAATGACAAAGATGCGGACAAACTGCGAAAAGTCTGTGATCCGTTAGGGATTGTAGTGGAACCGCTGGCTAGCATGGAAGGATGAAATAGAATTAATCGTCCAGAATATCAATCGGATTATCTCCCATATCGGCAAATTCCGGATGGGGGATATTTGATTTCATGGGCAGTGCTTTCTGCGAAACGGGTTGCGTTGCAAAGGATTCGGCAACAGAAGCGAGTTCCTGTGTCTGTGCGGCGAGTTGTCCGTCCAGCCAGGAAAAATCCACCACGCCGCGACGAAAGATCTTTTCCATGCTGGCTTCCGTGATGTAAAACTCCTTTTTGGTCTGCGGCACCTTGACCAGACCGCCACCGGGGAGTGTATCGGAATAGGCTGCGGTGGTGATGGTGATCTGATAGCCCTTTTTTCCTTTATCCTTTACGCGCAGATCCAGCTTGCCGCCGCATTTTTGATAGGCATCCTGCAGGGCGTTGGAGATCTCTACCAGATCCCGCAGAGTCTGCAATTCCTTTTCGGATGCTTCTAAGGTCTGGTCGGCAGCAGAGAGTTCCATGTAATCGGCGGGCTGAAAGACCATGCGCAGCCGGTTCAATAGTACACGAAGAAGACCGGTGCCCTGGCCGGTACGCGTTTCGATCATGAAACGATAGCGGCTGCGAAATGCGGTGATCTGGCTCAGAGCATGGTCAATATCTTCATAGCGGTTTTTGCTGTAGATCAGTTCGGTCTTCATGGATAAAGATTAGTTCTCCGGGCTGCTTTCCAGACGGCGCAGGAGCGTAACGGCATCAAAGAGCGGGCGTTTTACCAGATGCTCCGGATCGATGCGTGCCATCATTTCATCTACCATATCTTCAATATATTCGTCGGTATACTTGCCGTCCGGACGCAGATAGTCCAGTTTGGAGATGCGGGTAGTCAGACCGCTGTCCACCAGACTGCGTTTCAGCTTTACAACGACTTCATCAAATTCTTCGGCATTTTCGTTTTCACGGATCAATAACAACTTCATAAGATGATACCCCCTTTTAAATTGAATAAAGATGAAAAAAATACACCCAAAATCAAGTTTAGTATAAAATACGGACCGACAAAAAGCAAGTAAGCCGGTCATGGATTTCCTTTAGACATGCAACGCAAGTTATGGTATAATAGGTTCCGTATTTGGTCAAAATATAGTAATTAGCAGGATAGAGAAGAGAAAGAATGGAACGATTTGAACTGATCGCCCCGTGCCATTTCGGACTGGAGGCGGTATTAAAGCGAGAGATCACGGATCTCGGATATGATGTGACGGAAGTTGAGGACGGCAGAGTGACCTTCGCAGGGGATGCGGAGGCAGTCTGCCGTGTCAATGTTTATTCCAGAACGGCAGAGCGTATCCTCATCAAACTGGGGAGTTTTCACGCGGAGACCTTTGAAGAGCTGTTTCAGGGAACCAAGGCACTGCCGCTGGAACAATGGATCCCGAAGAACGGCCGGTTCTGGGTGGCCAAGGCGGCCAGCGTAAAGAGTGCTTTGTTTTCGCCGTCGGACATTCAGTCCATTATGAAAAAGGCGATGGTGGAGCGGCTGAAAGGCATCTACGGGATCGAGTGGTTTCCGGAAGATGGCGCGGATTTTCCGTTCCGTGTATTTTTGAAAAATGATGAAGTGACCGTGGGCCTGGATACCACGGGTGAGTCGCTGCACAAGCGCGGATATCGCAAGCTGACGGCCAAAGCGCCGATTGCGGAAAACCTGGCAGCAGCACTGTTGATGCTCACTCCTTGGCACGGCGATCGTATTTTAGTGGATCCGTTCTGCGGCAGCGGTACGTTCCCAATTGAAGCGGCTATGATGGCAGCGCATATGGCACCGGGCATGAACCGCAGCTTTACGGCACAGACCTGGAAGGATGCGATCCCGGAGAGTCTGTGGCAGGACACCTTTGAGGAAGCACGCGAGGAACTGACCCTGGATGTGGAGACCGACATTCAGGGCTATGATATCGATCCGGAAGTGATCAAGACGGCACGGGCCAATGCGAAACTGGCCGGCGTAGATCACCTGATCCATTTCCAGACCAGAGGCGTGGAACAACTGAGCCACCCGAAGAAATACGGATTTTTGATCATGAACCCGCCTTACGGTGAGCGTCTGGAAGAAAAAGAAGCGCTGGCGCCGTTGTATCGCACCATCGGAGAACGCTATCGCGCACTGGACAGCTGGTCCATGTATATGATCACCTCGTATGAGGATGCGGAAAAAGAGATCGGGCGGAAAGCGGATAAAAACCGCAAGATCTACAACGGTATGCTAAAGACCTATTTCTATCAGTATATGGGCCCGCGCCCGCCGAAGAAGAAATAATCGAAGGAGCAACGAAAAATGGCAGAGACACCGAGAAACAGACAAAAAAATGTAACCGGCAGCGGTAACGGAGCACATCGTCGCGGCAGCGGTCTGGGCACCGGACCGGTGGGCAGCGGCAGCGGAATGGGCAATGGTTCCGGCGGCCCGCAGAGAGGCGGCGGCAGCAAAATGGGCGTGATCATCGCCGTTATTATATTGTTACTGGGCGGCGGTGGCGGCCTGGGCTCCCTGCTGGGCGGAGGCGGTTCCACCGGCAGCGGAACGGGAGCGACCGGCGGCAGCCTCGGCGGAGATCTGATTTCCGGTGTAGCCAGTGTGGCACTCGGCAGCGGATTTGGCGCAAACACCTTCAGCCAGGTGAGCGGTACCTCCTCCGCATGGGTGGATACGGCCAATACCGGCAATCTGAACCGTGATGTGGCACCGGAAGCCAGAGCACGGTATACCGAAATCTTAGGGGACGGCAAAGACACCGTAACCATTATGGTCTATATGTGCGGTACGGACTTGGAGTCCAAGTACGGTATGGCCACCAATGACTTGAAGGAAATGGCGGGGGCGACCCTGTCCGACAAAGTCAATATCATCGCTTATACCGGCGGTTGCCGTCAGTGGAAGAGCACCAATATCTCCAACAGCAAGAACCAGATCTGGCAGGTAAAGAGCGGCGGCATGAACCTTCTGGAAGCAGATATGGGCAATGCTGCCATGACCGATCCGGCGACGCTGACCGAGTTTATCAAGTATTGTGCAAAGAATTATCCGGCTAATCGCCAGATGCTGATCTTTTGGGATCACGGCGGCGGTTCCCTGTCCGGTTACGGATATGATGAAACCCACGCATCCAGCGGTTCCATGACCTTATCCGGCATCAATACCGCACTGAAGAATGCGGGCCAGAAATTTGACTTTATCGGTTTTGACGCGTGCCTGATGGCAACGGTGGAGACCGACCTGATGGTCAGCAATTATGCGGACTATATCATTGCATCCGAAGAGACCGAGCCGGGCGTAGGCTGGTACTATACCAACTGGCTGACGGATCTGTCTGCCAATACTTCCATGCCCACCATCGAGATCGGAAAGAAGATCATCGATGATTTTGTGGATGTATGTGCAAGAAGCTGCCAGGGACAAAAGACCACCCTTTCCATCGTGGATCTGGCAGAGCTGTCCCAGACACTGCCGGATGATTTCAAAGCCTTTTCGCAGAGCACTTCCGGCCTGATCGGACAGAAGCAGTACAGTGTGGTTTCCAACGCACGAGTATCTTCCCGTGAGTTCGCGCAGTCTTCGCACATTGATCAGATCGACCTGGTCAACTTTGCAAAGAACTTAAATACGGAAGAAGGTAATGCACTGGCAGAAACCTTGCTGGGTGCGGTAAAGTACAACCGTACCTCTTCCAATATGACCAATGCATACGGTATTTCGGTATACTTCCCGTATCAGAAGACCTCCTCGGTATCCAAGGCAAGCAAGATCTATGAAGAGATCGGTGTGGATGCGGAGTACAGCGATTGCATCCGTGAATTTGCGGGAATGCAGGGTGCAGGCCAGGCAGCCGGCGGTATGTCTTCTCCGGTGAGCATTCTGGGCGGCGGTTCCGCAGACGGTATGCAGAGCCTGGAAGCCATCCTTTCGCTGGTATCCGGGATCAGTTCTTCCGGTCGCAGCATTTCCGATCAGGATGCGGCAGACTTTGTTTTTGAAAATCAGTTCGATGCATCCAAGCTGGTTTGGCACGATACGGAAGACGGCGGCAAGGCGATTGCCATCGCGGAAGATCAGTGGGCACTGGTACACAGCATTGATCTGAACCTGTTTGTGGATGATGGCGAAGGCTACATCGATATGGGATTGGATAACCTGTTCTCCATCGATGATAACGGCAATCTGATCGCGGATGTGGACGGCACATGGCTTTCCATCAACAACCAGCCGGTGGCTTACTATCACACCGATACCGTGGAAGAAGGCGGCGATGCCTATACCATTACCGGCTATGTACCGGCGATGCTCAACGGCGAGCGCGTGAAACTGATCCTGATCTTTGATGATGAGAATCCGCTGGGCTATATCGCAGGCGCGGATCTGAACTATGATCCGACCGTAACGGAGACGCAGGCAAGAGGTCTGGTAGAGGTAAAGGCCGGCGATACCCTGGATTTCCTGTGCGATTATTACAGCTACGACGGAACCTATCAGGACAGCTATTATCTGGGCGAGACCATGACCGTGACCGACGATATGCAGATCAGCAATACTTATCTGGACAGCGGTTATGTAGCGATGTACAAGTTTACGGATATTTACAACAACAGCTTCTGGTCGGATCGTCTGATCGGGGAATAAGCGGTTGGAAGGAGAGCAGTAAAAGGGCATGAAGACGATTGTTTTTGCAACGGGCAATAAGGACAAAGTAGTTGAGATCCGCGAGATCCTCGGGGATCTGGATGTAGAACTAAAAACAATGAAGGAGGTGGGCTTTACCGAAGAAATCGAAGAGAACGGTACGACATTTCGGGAAAATGCGGCGATCAAGGCAGAAGCGGTTGCAGCATATCTGCGAAAGAATGTACCGGAGTATGCCGATGCGATCGTAATGGCAGACGATTCCGGACTGGAGATCGATGCGATGGGCAAGATGCCCGGAGTGATGAGTCATCGCTGGCTGGGCGACCGTACCTATCCGCAGGCGATGCAGGACATCATCGATGAACTGAAAGACGTACCGGAAGAAAAACGCAGCGCGCGTTTTGTATGCTCTATCGCTGCATGTGTGCCGGGAAAAGAAACCATGACGGTACAGGAGACGATCGAAGGCAGAGTGGCACATGAGATCCGCGGAACGGAAGGCTTTGGTTACGATCCGTTCTTTTATGTGCCGGAGTTTGGCTGTACCACAGCCGAGATGAGCCGGGAACAGAAAAATGCCATCAGCCACAGAGGCAAAGGCATTCGTGCGATGCGAGATCTGTTGATCCGGGAAGGAGTACTTGCATGAGAATACTGGTTGTCAGTGATACCCACGGCGATCTGACGCATCTGGACGATCTGTTGTCGGAGGACGATTCCTTTGATCTGCTGATCCATTGCGGGGATATCTGCGGGGATGAGGAGCGTGTGCGCCGAATGGTGCAGTTTGCGTTTCTCGGCGTGGCCGGCAATATGGATTTTTCCGGTGTGTTTCCGAGAGACCGCCTGATCGATGCGGCGGGCAAAAAAATCTTTGTATCCCACGGCCATCGGCACGGCGTGTATTTTGATACCGAGACACTGGGGGAAGAAGCCATCGCGGAAGGTGCGGATATCGCGCTCTACGGCCATACGCATGTGCCGGAGATCCACGAGCAGGACGGTATCTGGATCATGAACCCCGGTTCATTATCCTATCCGCGTCAGGCCAACCGGAGACCGAGCTACGGCGTGATCGAGATTGGGGAAGACGGCAGTATCAATTGCGAAATTAAATATCTATAAAATTCTATTTGGGGGAATAATGCGTTATGCGTAACATGAATGAGACGAACTATTGGATTTACTTGGTGTATCCGATCTTGTTGGTGGTTCTGTTTTTGGGGAGCAAAGTTTCCAAGGAAGATGAGTGGAACGAAGATGCGCTTTCGTTAAAACAGATGAAGTATTGGCAGGGCTTTGTAGCGCTGATGATCATGTTTCATCACATCAGCCAGAAATGGAGCGCATCCTGGATCGACAAAAAATACTTTGTTCCGGGATTGGAATTCTTTGTGCCGATCGGCTATGTATTGACCTCGTTCTTTATTTTCTCGTCCGGCTACGGATTGTACAAGAGTGTTCATACGAAAAAAGATTATCTGAAAAATCATTTTATTGTAAGGCGTATCCTGCCGATCATCACGATGGGCTATGGTGTACATGTCGTATTTTTGCTGGTGCGTATCCTGGTGCTGCATGAAGATATGGGAAACAACAAGGGATTGTACTATCTGAGCGGCTTTAAAATGGCCAATCCGAACGGCTGGTTCGTGATCATTATGCCGTTCTTTTATCTGTTCTTTTATCTGGCATTCCGTTTCATTAAAAATGAAAAAGTTGCATTCGTTCTGGTTGTATTGTGCACCATCGGATATCAGGTATTTGCGGCATCCTTTGATCATGGCGAGTTCGGCCGTATGATCCTGGGCGATGCGATGCATCAGGATGACGGATGGGTGCGCGGCGAATGGTGGTACAATTCCATCGAACTGTTCCCGATCGGTATCTTCTTTGCAATGAACGAAGAAAAGATCGTGCCGCATCTGAAAAAGCATTATATGTTCTATGTGATCCTGGTGCTTTTGCTGATCTACCCGGTATATCTGATCTCTCAGGACAAGTTCGGCCATACCTATTATTGTGATTTCAATCCGATGTGGGATAACGGTATGACCCGTATGGACCGTACCAAAGAACGATTCTTAAGCGTTTGCTGCGAAGCGTTGCTGGCGATCCTGGCGGTGTTCGGAGCGATTCTCGGCAACTTGAAGATCAAGATCGGTAACCGTTTCCTGGAACTGATGGGCAAGATCACATTGGAGTTTTACCTGCTGCACGGATTGTTCGTAGAGTTGTTCTGCTACAAGTTTGCAGGCCAGGTGGAATTCATCTATATCAAGAACAATGTGCTGCACAGCGAGATCGTTTTTGCACTGGGATTGCCGGTTGCGATCCTTGCGCACAAGATCGCGCATCCCAAAAAGAAGGCGGAAAAGAGTTCCGAAAAGAAAGAATAATAATCCGACAAAAAAGGGAGACTATAGGATATGAATATTGCGCACAGAAAAGTAACAAAGAAAGTTCGCTTTACCGATGCGAACGGAAATGCGCTGGCAAATGCAAAGATCCGTGTACGTCAGACGGAGCACGCATTTTTGTTTGGCTGCGGCGGATTTGATTTTATCCCGTTTGTGATGAAAGGGGATGAGTATTTCCGGAAACTGGCGGAAAGCTGGCTGGAGGTCTTCAACTATGCGACCTTGCCGTTCTATTGGGGCGGTTATGAAACCGAGGAAGGAAATACGCGTCAGGAAGCATTGATGAAGACGGCGCAGTATCTGAAAGAGCAGGGCGTAAAAGTCAAGGGGCATCCGTTGTGCTGGCATACTGCTTGTGCGGACTGGCTGATGAAGTACGACAATGCAACGATCATGCAAAAGCAGCTGGCTCGCATCGATCGTGAAGTGACCGGTTACAAAGGCGTGATCGATATGTGGGATGTGATCAACGAAGTGGTGATCATGCCCATCTTTGACAAATACGATAACGCGATCACACGCATCTGCAAGGAAAAGGGGCGTGTCGGCCTCATCAAAGAAGTGTTTGCAAAAGCACACGAGTGCAACCCGGATGCGGTGCTGCTGCTGAATGATTTCAATACCTCGATCAATTATGAGATCCTGATCGACGGCTGTCTGAATGCGGGCGTGCCCATCAGCGCGATCGGTATCCAGTCCCATCAGCATCAGGGCTATTGGGGAAAAGAAAAACTGGAAGAAGTGCTGGAGCGCTTTGAGCATTTCGGACTGCCGATCCACTTCACGGAAAACACGCTGATCTCCGGCGATATCATGCCGGCACATATCGTGGATCTGAACGACTGGCAGGTGGAAAGCTGGCCGACCACACCGGAAGGCGAAGAGCGGCAGGCAAACGAGATCGAAGAGATGTATCGTATCCTGTTCTCGCATCCTTTGGTAGAAGCAATCACCACCTGGGATTTCAAAGACGGTGCATGGCTTAAGGCACCGAGCGGTTTCGTACGGGAAGATCTCTCACGCAAGCCTTCGTATGAGCGGCTGAAAAAGATGATCAAAGAGGAATGGCACACCGATACGGAAGTGACCACCGATGCAGATGGCTGGGCGGTAGTCGAAGCGTTTAAGGGTGATTACGCGCTTGAGGCCGGAGAGCGTTCGGCAACGGCAAGTTTTACGGATGACACAGAGCAGGTGATCCGTTTGTAAGAACAATCCATGGGGAACAGGCAGGAAATCTGAGAAAGGGGGACAAAAGATGCTCAGACGAATCCGTAACTATGCGTTGTTTGCAGATACCGATCAGGAAAACTATGATGCGGTAAGGCCGAGAATGGAAGAGTATAACCGGATCATGTCGCTGGCCTTTGCGATCATTGCAAGTATCCTGATCTTTGTGATGCTGGTACTGTCAACCTTGCAGGAAGGCTTTATCGGATCACGGCCGGTGTACTTCTTTGGACTGTGTTTTTCGGTGTTGCAGATCGGTGTGTCCCTGCTCGCCAAAAAAGTGCGGCAATTGTCCTATGTGGCGGTTTATATGGCGCTGTTCATCTTTATGGCGTACGGAATCGCGATCGCTACATTGACCCGGCCGGAATCACAGGCAGTGACCTTTATGGTGCTTTTGATCTTTGTCCCGATGATCTTTGTGGATCGTCCTCTGCGGATGGGCATTTTTCTCATCTGCTATGTCATACTGTTTTGTGTGATGGCGATCGGAACGAAAAGCGGCGAAGTCCTGATCGTGGATCTGACGGATGCCATTATTTTCGGAACCCTGTCGATCATTTCGGAAACGGTGGTTTACCGGGCAAAGATCCGCGGATACGTGCTGGAACGGAAACTGCTGATCTTAAGCGAGACCGATCAGTTGACAGGACTGTGCAATCGCAATTGCTATGAACTGAAACTGCCGGAATACCCGAATGCCTATAAAGAATCCATCTGCTGCGTATATATCGATGTCAACGGTCTGCACGAGTTGAACAACTCCAAAGGACACCAGGCAGGTGACGAGATGCTCTGCTATATTGCGGAGGCTGTCGTCAAGCAGTTTGGACGTAAAGATGTGTTCCGTGTGGGCGGCGATGAGTATGTGGCTTTTGCGGTAGATATCTCCGGGGATGAGATCAAAAAGCGCCTGGCGGAACTGGAACAGCAGATCACGAAGGAAGGGTATCATGCAGCGATCGGATATGAATATTCCGAGCAGAAAGAAGAGGATATCAACCGGCTGATCGTTGGCGCGGAAACCAGAATGTATGAGGATAAATCGGCATATTACAAAAATCATGACCGCAGAGCGCGCCGATAAAAAATATTGAATTCAGGAGGAAAACAGAATGTTTGATTTTAAGTATTTTACCCCGACCAAAGTCATCTTCGGAAAGGACACCGAAAACAGAACGGCAGAACTGATCAAAGAGTTCGGCGGTACCAAAGTGCTGGTGCATTACGGCAGCGGCAGTGTGGTAAGAAGCGGGCTGTTAAAGCGTGTGACCGACAATCTGGATGCCGCAGGGATCGCATATGTGACCCTGGGCGGCGCAGTTCCCAATCCGCACCTTTCTTTGGTTTACGAAGGCATTGAACTGTGCAAAAAAGAAAATGTAGATTTCCTGCTGGCAGTCGGCGGCGGCAGTGCCATCGATTCGGCCAAGGCGATCGGTTACGGTGTGGCAAACGGAGGCGATGTTTGGGATTTCTATGATTACAAGCGCAAAGCAACCGGCTGCCTGCCGCTGGGTGTCATCCTTACCATTGCGGCGACCGGAAGTGAGATGAGTGATTCTTCCGTTATCACCAAGGAAGAGGGCCTGGTAAAACGCGGATACAGCAGCGATTTCGGACGTCCGAAGTTTGCCATCATGAATCCGGATCTGACCAAGACCCTGCCGGATTATCAGACGGCTTGCGGCTGCACGGATATTATGATGCATACGATGGAGCGTTACTTCACCAACGGTGGCAATATGGAGATCACCGATGCTCTGGCAGAAGGCTTACTCCGTACCGTAAAGAAGAATGCGGTGATCCTGCGTGATGATCCGCAGAACTACGATGCACGTGCCGAAGTGATGTGGGCCGGCAGTTTAGCACACAACGGTCTGACCGGATGCGGCAGCTGCGGCGGTGACTGGATGACACACAAATTGGAGCACGAGTTGGGCGGTCTGTACGATGTGGCACACGGTGCCGGTCTGGCAGCCATCTGGGGCAGCTGGGCAAGATACGTCTACAAGAACTGTCTGCCGCGCTTCAAGAAATTTGCTTTGAACGTTATGGAAGTAGAAAACACCGGCTCCGATGAAGAGATCGCGCTCCGCGGCATCGAGGCAATGGAAGACTTCTACCGCAGCATTCATATGCCCACCAATCTCCGTGAGCTGGGCGTAAATGCAACTGACGACGACCTCAAGGTGATGGCACACAAATGTGCGGTCGGTGTAGGCGGCGAGATGGGCTCCGCAAGAGTCTTAAACGAGCAGGATATGTACAACATCTTTAAAGCCAGCATGTAATTCTCCTGAACATAAACCTACCGTGCCCCGCAATTGCGGGGCATTTTAGTGTCAGACAGGGGGACGGTTCTTTTGTCTGATCTCGAGAACCTTGCGGTAGCACTTGCCTTCCCCCTGCTTGCGGGGGGAAGGTGGCCGAAGGCCGGATGAGGGGCTTTCAGACAGGGGGACGGTTCTTTTGTCTGATCTCGAGAACCTTGCGGTAGCCACTTGGCTTCCCCTTGAGGGGAAGCCGGCAGCGAATACAAGTTCCTGCTTAACGAGCTCGCGAGTTTAGCAGGACTGTATGCGCTGACTGATGAGGTGGAAAAATAGCGGCAGTGATATCGTTATCGTTAAGAAGCATTTGAAATATCGGGTATTTTGTGCTACAATAGCACGGATTTGAATTCATATTTACCTGTAGTAAAGAGAGGAAAAACAACATGACACAATCACGAACACACAATTGCGGTCAGCTGAGACAGTCCGATGTCGGAGCAACCGTTACCCTTTGTGGATGGATGGAAAATATGCGTGAGGTCGGCGGTAATCTGGCGTTTGTTATTATGCGCGATTACTACGGCACCACACAGCTGGTAGTCGAGGATGAGGAGATGGTCCGTAAGTTCAAGGACATCACCAAGGAGTCCACGATCAAGATCGAAGGAACCGTGCGGGAGCGCAGCAACAAGAACCCGAAGATCCCGACCGGTGAGATCGAAGTAGTACCGACCTCCGTTATTGTGCTCGGACGGAACCGTAACAATGAGTTGCCGTTTGAGATCAACCGCAGCAAGGAAGCGGACGAGAATCTGCGTCTGAAATATCGTTATCTGGATCTGCGTAATCCGGAAGTAAAGAGCAAGATCGTGCTGCGCTGCAACGTAGTAGCAGAGCTTCGTAAGCTGATGACCGAGGAGAATTTCCTGGAGATCACCACACCGATCCTGACCGCATCTTCTCCGGAAGGCGCAAGAGACTATCTGGTTCCGGCCAGAAAGCATCCGGGCAAGTTCTATGCATTGCCGCAGGCACCGCAGCAGTTCAAGCAGCTGCTGATGACCTCCGGTTTTGACCGTTATTTCCAGATCGCACCGTGCTTCCGTGATGAGGACGCCAGAGGTGACCGTACCCCGGGTGAGTTCTATCAGATGGATATGGAAATGGCATTTGCCGATCAGGAAGATGTACTGGCCGTATTGGAAAAAGTACTGGTTCCGGTATTTGAAAAATACGGTATCTATAAGAGAATCACTCCGGCACCGTTCAAGCGCATCCCGTATCTGGAGGCGATGGAAAAATACGGTACCGATAAGCCGGATCTGCGTATCGATCTGGAACTGCAGGACGTAACCGAACTGCTGAAAGGCATCGGTTTCGGACCGTTTGAGGAGAGTGCGGATACCAAGATCAAGGCAGTGGTAGTTTCCGATTTCAAGGCGACCCGTAAGCAGATCGACCAGCTGGTAGCAGATGTGGAAGTGCAGACCGCAAGAAAGACCTTCTGGTTTCGTCTGGATGAGAACGGAGAGATCGTCGGCGGTATCTCCAAGTTTGTACAGCCGATCAAGGATCAGGTGATCGCAGGATTAAATCTGAAAGCAGGCGATTTTGTAGGCCTGGCAGCCGGAGCACTCGGTGTAGCACAGAAGACCGCAGGCGTTATGCGTACCAAGCTCGGTCAGCTTTGCCCGGAGCATATGGACAAAGAGCAGTATCAGTTCTGCTGGATCGTAGATTTCCCGATGTACGAGATCGGCGAGGAATCCGGCGAGCTGGAATTCTGCCACAACCCGTTCTCTATGCCGAACGGCGGTCTGGAGATCCTGGAGAAGGCATCCAAGGGTGAGGTAGACCCGCTCAGCATCACCGCATTCCAGTACGACCTGGTCATCAACGGTTATGAATCCGCATCCGGTGCAGTACGTAATCATGATCCGGAGATCATGGTCAAGGCATTTGAAATGGTTCGTCTGGGCGAAGATGATGTGAAAGCAAAATTCCCGGCAATGTACAATGCGTTCACCTATGGTGCACCGCCTCACGCAGGTGCGGCACCGGGCGTAGATCGTATGATCATGCTGCTCACCGGTGAGGAATCCATCCGCGAGGTTATTACCTTCCCGATGAACAAGAACGCAGCGGACCTGATGATGGATGCACCGTCCGCAGTCAGCGATAAGCAGCTGGAAGAGTTGCATCTGCAGTGTGTACTTCCGCAGAAAGATGGCGAAGATACGGCAGAATAAAATGTCATCACCCGAAAAAGAGCCACCCGGCTCTTTTTCTTAATACAAAATACATCCCGGACGGAGAATAGAGTACGATGAAGATTTATGTGGATTTTGATGATTGTTTGTGTGAAACGGCACGGAGTTTTTCGGTACTTGCGGACCGTCTTTTCGGGATTAAAGTCCCCTATGAAAAGATGCAATATTTCAATCTGCAGGCCGCCTTTCAGCTGACGGATGCGCAGTTTGAGGAACTGATGGTGGAAGGACACCGGCCGGAGATCCTGTTATCCTACGAAGAAACTCCGGGGGCAGCCGCCGTGCTGAATCGCTGGATCGATCAGGGGCATGAAGTCTCGATCATCACAGGACGGCCCTTCGGAACATTTGAACCGTCGCGCGCATGGCTGGATCAACACGGTCTGGAGCGCCTTCCCATGTATTGCCTCAACAAATACGGGCGGGAGAATTTTATGAAGGACAGCGGTTTCAGTCTGGAACTGGAGGACTATTACAAGATGCATTTTGATTACGCGATCGAAGATTCCCCGTCGGCATTTCGGTTCTTCGATCATCTGCCGGGGCTGCAGGTGCTGGTGTATGACCGGCCATGGAACCGGGAGGGAGAACTGCCCGGGGCAAATTACAGAAGGTGTGGGAACTGGACAGAGATCGAAAAGATTATATTATAAATATAATGACAAGAAACCAAACTTGTGCTATGATACTCACAACTTTTGTAAAAATATTCGGAGAAACAGTAATGATCAAAGTTGCATTGGAAAAACTGGATAATGTATTGTTGGGCACTGGCTTCGCTGGCGAACAGAGTCATAATAGTGCATGCCCGAAACAGGATAAGAGGAGTACGATGCAGCTAAGGTAAGTAGAAAAGAAAAAGCTGAAGTCAACGAAACCGCTTATCTTGTAAGGGACAGGATCGGCGGTTTTTTATATATCAAAAAAAGAGGGTAAGAAAATGTTTGAGATCAAAGGAAAGATAAATACAGCAATCTGTTATGCAACCGTAGTGGAGGAGGAGGCCATCGAGCAGATCCGCCGTATGTGCGACTATCCGTTTACGGAGAATGCAAAGATCCGTATTATGCCGGATGTGCATGCGGGAAAAGGCTGCACGATCGGTACGACCATGACCGTGGTAGATAAGGCGGTTCCGAACGTCGTGGGCGTGGATATCGGCTGCGGTATGTATACCGTCAACTTAGGCAAGGCCGATGTGGACTTGGAAAAATTCGATGCGGCAGCGCATTTTATTCCGTCCGGACGAAATGTCTGGGAGGGGCGTCAGGAGCGTTTTGATCTGACGGAACTGCGTTGCTACCGGGATTTAAAGGAGACCAAGTGGCTGGAGCGTTCCCTGGGAACTCTGGGCGGCGGAAACCATTTCATCGAGATCGACCGTGCAGCGGACGGCACCAACTATATGGTGATCCATTCCGGCAGCCGTAACCTGGGAAAACAGGTGGCGGATCTGTACCAGACACTGGCCATCAATTTAAGCCGCGGCTACGGAGATTACCTGGAGAAGCGCGATGAGCTGATCCGTACCTACAAGGAGCAGGGACGTCGAAGCGAGATCCAGGCGGCATTAAAACAGCTGCACTGGGATGTTTATGAGAGCGAGACACCCATCCCGGAGGATCTGTGCTACCTGTCCGGAAAGTATCTGGAAGACTATCTGCACGATGTGGTCATCTGCCAGCGTTTTGCCCGCAGAAACCGTGAGAAAATGGCGGAGATCCTGCTGGAGCGTACCGGGATCGCGGGAGGTGAAGCTTTCCATACGATCCACAACTACATTGATACCGACGAGATGATCCTGCGGAAAGGCGCGATCGCAGCGCATGCCGGCGAAAAAGTATTGATCCCCATCAATATGCGAGACGGCAGTGTACTGGCGGTCGGAAAGGGTAATCCGGAGTGGAACTACTCCGCACCGCATGGCGCAGGACGACTGATGTCCCGCAGCAAAGCAAAGAATACCCTCTCCATGGAGGAGTATAAAGAAGCAATGAAGGGAGTCTATACGACTTCCGTGAACGAGCAAACATTGGATGAGGCGCCGATGGCATACAAATCTCTGGAAGACATCATTGATGTGATCCGGGATTCCGTAGATGTCATCGATGTGATGAAGCCCATCTACAACTTTAAGGCATCCGACTGAGAACGTTCTGTTCCGGTCGGCGTGCCGGAACAGGAGGAAAATATGAATTATGCATTACCGGCGATCGATATGATCCGTACCGGACAGAGGATCGCACAATTAAGAAAGGCCGCCGGATTATCCGTAAAAGATCTGCAGGAGATCTTCGGCTTTGCGACACCGCAGGCCATCTACAAGTGGCAGCAGGGGGTGGCGATGCCGGCACTGGACAATCTGGTGGTGCTGTCGGCGGTATTCGGTGTGAAGATCGATGAGATCATCATCACCGAAACGATCGCGGCAAAGATAGCCTGAATGTATCCGGCGAACGGGAAATGCAACAAAAGGTTGACATCCGTTTGCCTTCTGTATATAATGGCAAATTGCAACAGCGTTGCAAATAATGAAGACGTACAGAAAGGAGCACAATACCTTGCAGCAGAGGTCCCAAACAAAATTGGCAGGCATGCTTGGACTGGGGATGTGCTCCTTACTTCTTTTGCTTCATGTTTGCGCGTTTTTTTATATTGCGCACGAGATGGTGCATGAATGTGAGGGGGAACATTGCCATACCTGCGAATGCATCGAAATGTGCGAAGTCTTTTTGCAACAGGTGAGCGGTCTGCTTCCGCTGGTGATCGCATTTCTGCTTTCCTATAGCGTATGTGTTCATAGCGTGATCATTCTAAAAAACATCTGCAGACATACGCCGGTCAGTACCAAGGTACGACTGAATAATTAAAACTCAAGTATTTCTGAAATTCCCAATGTAAAAAATGTATCCGTAAAGTTCATGGCGGGACTTTTCTTTGCGTGCCGATCGCATGCAAAGAGGTATTCTTTCTGCGCGCAAAATGCAGGTAAGCGTAAAAGAGAAAAAGGCCGTGTTTCTTTTTGTGATGAAAAAAGGTAAAGGAGAAAACAAATGAAAACAAAGAATCAGAAGCGTGTATTATCCGTAGCAGTGGCGAGCACACTGCTTGCAATGACAACGGCGTGCGGCAGTACGGGAAGTGCGGGAATGGAAGTGCAGGAAGCATCCGTCGGTTTTTCGGTTGGTGAAGAATTGGGCGCAGGCGCTGCGGAGAACACCGGGGATATGCCGGTCCGGGAAGAAGTGATCGCGGCAGTCAATTCCGAACCCGGTTCCGGCTGGGATCCGATCACCGGATACGGACAGCGTTACGATCCGATCCTGCAGAGTACACTGACCAAGGCATACGGCGGTGAGATCACAAACGACCTGGCAACGGAGTATTCCGTCAGCGACGACGGTCTGGACTGGACCTTTAAGATCCGGGAGGATGCCTATTACAGTAACGGCGATAAAGTGCTGGCCTCGGATGTGGCATTTACCTACAAAGCAGTTCGCGACGGCGGTACCAGCCTGGACCTCAGCAATATCCGGGATGCGGAAGCAATCGATGATACCACCGTGGTATTTCATCTGAACACACCGGACTATACTTTCCTGTATACAACCTACAAAGTGGGCATTGTGCCGGAAGCTTTGTATGACGAAAATTATGGCGAGAATCCCATTGGATCCGGTCCGTTCAAACTGGTACAGTGGGAAAAAGGCCAGCAGGCTGTTTGGGAATACAACGGTTATTACTACGGCAAAGAGCCGGCGATCAAACGGATCGTCCTGCTGTTTATGGATGATGATGCAGCGTTTATGGCAGCACAGCGCGGCGATGTGGATCTGGTCTATACCAATCAGAACCTGGCCACGCAGACGATCGAGGGATATCGTATGGAAGCCATCGAATCCATCGACAATTACGGAATCATTTTTCCGACAACTACCGATGAGGGAAAAGTTTCCGAAGACGGACGTCCCATCGGAAATGATGTGACCGGTGATGTTGCGATCCGCCGTGCTCTGGCAGTGGGCATCGATCGTGAAGCGCTGATCACGGATGTGTTTAACGGCTACGGTATCGCATCGTATTCGATGTGTGACACCATGCCGTGGTTCAATGAAGAGACGGCATTGAATGCGACCAATTCCGGTACGGAGGCAGCCATCGGTATTTTGGAAGATGCCGGATGGACTGACAGCAACGGAGACGGTGTGCGGGATAAGGATGGCGTGGAAGCAGCATTTACACTTTTGTATACCGCAAACAACGCCAATCGTCAGGCGATGGCGATGGCCATTGCGGAACAGGCAAAAGATCTGGGCATTTCCATTTCGCCGGAAGGCGCTGCCAATGCGGATATCACGGATCGCCTGTTTTGTACGCCGTATATGTTTGGTCGCGGGGATTATACACCGAATGAATTTTATCTGATGAACTCCACCAATACCAGAGGGGCAGGCTGGAGCAATTCCAGTTTTTATTCCAATCCGGATGTGGATGAATATATGCGTCTTGCGATGGAATCGAAAAAAATTGAGGATGTCTACAAGTATTATAAACTGGCGCAGTGGGACGGCAACAGCGGAGCCAGTCTGATCGGAGATGTACCGGCAGCATGGTATGTGCGTGCGGATCATTGCTATTTTGTACGCAACGGATTAAACATCGGAGACCAGCCGGTGCAGCCGCATTGCGCAAACGGTCAGGTGGTGTTGAGCAATATCTGCGACTGGACCTGGGAACAGTAAGACAGGAAGGATGGAAATGAGAAAAAAGATCGTAGCCAGTGTTTTGAAAGCACTGCTTTTGCTGGCAGTAGCCAGCATCGTGACGTTTACGATGATCGAGATTTCGCCGATCGATGCGGTGGAATCCTACGTGGGGGAAGCGGGCGTGACGGCAGAACAGCGTGCGCAGATCGAGGAATACTGGGGGCTGAATGAGCCCCCGGTTT
>CAMJAP010000060.1 GCA_946403625.1 uncultured Lachnospiraceae bacterium | reverse complement strand
GTAAAGAAGGATGCTACTACAACAGTTGCATACAAGGATGTGTACGAGAAGGAAGTGGTAGTACCGGATACCGGTAAGCTGGTGATCACCAAGCAGATCGAAGGTGATGTAACGAAGGAAGAGGCAGAAGGCGCACTTCAGTTCACGATCACCGTAGATGTAAACGGAACCACCAATTATGTGAAGGCAGACGGAAACCTGACCCCCACAAAGACCCTGATCGGTCTGAGCCAGTTCAAGCCAGAGGGTAGCAAGTACACTCTGGAGCTGAATAAGCTGGAAACCGGAAGCTATACCGTAACCGAAGAGATCACAGATATCAACGGTTATAAGCTGGCAGGTGTAAGCTACACAGTAGACGGAACCACGACAGACGGAAAGACCGCAACGGTAAGCGTAAAGAAGGATGCTACTACAACAGTTGCATACAAGGATGTGTACGAGAAGGAAGAAGTAGCACCGGCAACGACCGAGATTTCTCTGGACAAGCAGGATATCTACAGTTCGGTTGAGATCGCAGGAGCAACCTTGAAAATTACACAGACCAGTGCGGATGATGTGATGAGTGATTTCGCAGGCAGCGGTGTGAAGCTGGAGAGAAACGGTGTAACCGTGGCATCTACCAGAACTTCCAACTCCATCGAGTTTGTATCCGGAAAACAGCCGGCAGTATTGAGCGGCTTGACCAACGGCCAGTACACATTGGAAGAGACCGCAGCACCGGATGATTATTCCGTGCTTCCGTCCAGCATCAAGTTTACGATCAAAGACGGAAAGGTTATCAATGTCAGCGGTCCGGAAGGACACTATGAACTGTCCGGTACCACGATCATTATGAAGGACGACCCGGTAACGGTAGAATCCACACCGACTCCGACGGAAGAGGCAACACCGACTCCGACCGAGGAAGCAACACCGACCCCGACCGAGGAAGCAACACCGACCCCGACCGAGGAGGCAACACCGACTCCGACCGAGGAAGCAACACCGACTCCGACCGAGGAAGCAACACCGACTCCGACGGAAGAAGTAACACCGACTCCGACAGCAGAAGCAACACCGGCACCGACGGAAGAGGTAACACCGACTCCGACAGCAGAAGCAACACCGGCACCGACGGAAGAAGTAACACCGACTCCGACAGTAGAAGCAACACCGGCACCGACGGAAGAGGTAACACCGACTCCGACCGAGGAAGTAACACCGACCCCGACACCGGTACAGCCGGAACAGCCGATTGCAGTTAGCGAGATCCTTCCGGTAGCTCCGGAACAGGTGACGGAAGTTCAGTGGGAACGCAAGAATACCGAAACAGACGAGTGGGAAGACATCAGCGGTGCAACAGAGATCGTTTATGTTCCGACCCGTGAGGACGAAGGCAGTGAAGTTCGTGCAAGAGTAGCACTGGTTGAAGTACCTGATGTTCCGGTATATACCGAAAGCGTCAAGATCGAAACTCTGACCAGCGGTGATTATGCAGTGACCGGTTCTTCTATGGATGAAGTTCCGAAGACCGGACCCAGAAGTGCTGTAGGTGCTGTATTTGCAGTAATCGGCGTAATGGCTATGGCAGCCGGGGCAGTGATCACACTGAAGAGCAAGAAGAAAGAAGACTAACAATTTGAGGCAAAATGCCTAAATTATGTAGTCATCATTGACGAAAAAGTGGTTTATTGCTACAATAATATCGTCGGCAGGTTATCTGCCGGCGATATTTCTTTTTGGTGAAAATGCGTGCTAATATGCGGCAAAGGATTAAGAGAATAAAGAGGTGATTCTATGGATCAAAAGCAAGGATGCGTTAAAAAGAGTAACAGGAAGTTAAATGCAGTTTTAATATTAGCAGTAATGATGGTTGTATCTTTTGCAGGAAGGATACAGGCGGAAGCCGGCAATAGTGCGGCAGCAATGTATGCTTCCATTTTTGATGCATCCTTCTATGCCCGGAAATACCCGGATCTTGTGGCAGCACTGGGAACGGATGAAAACGCATTGTTGGCGCATTTTCTGACCAATGGTATGGCGGAAGGGCGTCAGGGCTGTGCGGAGTTTAATGTGCAGTATTATATGGCGAAGTATCCGGATCTGCGCGCGACGTACGGCGACCAGTTGCCGTTCTACTATATGCACTATATGAGCGCAGGGAAACTGGAGGGACGCCAGGGAAACGGTACGATCAGCAACAATACAACCCAGGCGGCACCTGCTTCAACGGCATCCGGTGCACAGCCGGCGGCTTCTGCGGCAAACAGTGAGGTGGATCAGGTCATCGCTCTGTGCAATCAGGCAAGAGCGCAGGCAGGACTCAGCCCGTTGACAAAGAGTGAAGCATTATGCAGTGTCTCTGTGATCCGATCCAATGAGCTGGTCAGAGCATTTTCGCACAATCGTCCGGATGGCAGAAGTTGCTTTACCGTTTATGATGAGCATGGAATCGGTTACGGATACGCCGGAGAAAACATTGCCGCGGGCCAGCATTCGGCACAGGAAGTCGTCAATGCTTGGCTCAACTCTGCAGGACACAGACGCAACATTATGAACGCCAATTATCACAAGATCGGTGTGGGACTGGTGGTACAGCAGGGAACGATCTACGAATACTATTGGACACAGATGTTTACCGATTAAAAGAAAACAGGCTGTCTTTCCGTAAAACGGGGAGGCAGTTTTTTATTGTGTTTTTCGGGAGAACCGCGTTGCGGTCAACGATACGAAAGGGTTTTACGAGAATAGACAAAAGTCGCAATATGGTGTAAGATAATAGCCATGAGCAACAAAAAGAAGATTCTGGTCACGGCCGGAGGAACCGGTTCCGGATGGCGGATCAGTAAGACGGTAAAACAATACTTTCCGGAGGATGCGGAGCTCATTATCACGGATATCAATCCGAGGGATCTGGTGGCAGCTGCGACGATCGCAGATGCCTTTTTTCAGGTGCCGCCGGTAAACGATCCGTCCTATGTGGAGACCATGTATTCTTTGCTAAAGGATGAGCACATCGACGGGATCATTCCGCTTATCCCGTGGGAACAATCCTATTTTGCCCGGGATCGGGAAGCGTTTGCAAAACTGGGCGTGAAGAGTGCCTCGCCGCTGATGCGCACGGAGGCGTTATTGAATGATAAGAAGAGTCTGTACGAATTTTGCCGCGCGAACGACATTCCGACCGTCCCGCTGTATCAGCCGGAGGAGAAGGGCTTTTCGATAGACGAAACAGCGGCGTATATTATCAAGAAGAGAGACGGCTTCGGTGCGATGGGGCTGCGTTATGTCAGCGGCCGGGAACTGGCCGGGGAAGCAGGTCGCGTCGATTGGAAGGAAGCGGTATTGCAGCCGGATCTGCGGGGGCGGGGTGATCTGCCCGGACAGATTCAGGAAGTGACGGTAGAAGGGTATTGCGACGGAGAACGGGTAAAGAGTTTTGTGCGTCAGCGCCTGGAAGCCAAGAGCGGTGTGTGCACCAAGGCGGCATTTCCCCGATTGCCCGAGTTGCAGCAATGTGTGGAGCGCTTTACAAAACTGTGTGCATTTCCGCCGGCATTTAATATTCAGTTTGTGAAATGCGACGGGGAATGGCTGGTGATGGATGTCAATCTGCGGATCGCCGCAGGCGGCGGGCTCTCGGAAGCTGCCGGTTTCCAACTGTCCCGGGCTTTGGTAGCAAATGTACTGGGGTATCCGGTGCCGGAAGAATGGCTCACGCCGGATCCGACCGTGAAACATGTGTTGCGTGTTTATCAGGAGGTTGTGGTGCGATGATCTGTCTTTTGGATCTGGATGGTACATTGATCGATTCCGCAAAACGACACTGGCTGCTGATGGAGGAGGTGCTGAAAAAGCACTGTCCGGAGCAGGCGGGGAGCTTTGACGCGACAGCGTATATGCAGTATAAGGCGGACGGACATTCCGGAAAGCAGTATTTGAAGGAAGTACTGCATCTGGACGATGAAACATCCCGCCGGATCCAGGGATATTGGCAGGCACAGATCGAAGATGAGAAATATCTGGAAACGGATCTTCTGTATGAGGATACGATATCGTTTCTGCAACAAATACAACAGAAAGGCTATCGTATTGCCTATCTGACGGCAAGACAGAATTCCCACGGACTGAATAATGAATTGGCCCGTTTGGGCATTGCGGAATACGCGGAGCAGGTGATCGTGGTCAATCCCACAGCTGCGAAGGAAGAAAAGATTCAGGCGACACAGGTACTGCGTATGTTTGATCCGCAGGTGATCCTGATCGGGGATACCGAAAACGAGCAGGCAGTCGCGGAGGCGGTCGGCATACCGGTGTATCTGCTGCACAGAGGCTTTCGCAGCAGAACCTACTGGGCGGCAAAGAACGTAACAAGTTATGAGAACTTGCATGAGATTATAGAAGGTGTCAACATTTAAAGGAGGTTACAAATATGGAGTATGATTATTTAGTGATCGGAGCAGGCCTTTTCGGCGCGATCTTTGCGCACGAGGCAAAAAAGGCAGGCAAGAAGGTCTTAGTGATCGAGAAGAGGGATCACATTGCCGGTAATATTTATTCCGAAAAGGTAGAGGGCATCCAGGTGCACAAATACGGTGCACATATTTTCCATACATCCAATAAAAAGGTGTGGGATTATGTGCAGAAGTTTGCCGAGATGAACCGTTATACCAACAGCCCGGTGGCCAGATATAAGGATGAACTGTACAATCTGCCGTTCAATATGAACACCTTCGCGCAGATGTGGGGTGTGCGTACACCGGCGGAAGCCAAGGCCAAGATCGCAGAGCAGATCAAAGAAGCCGGGATCACCGAGCCGAAGAACCTGGAAGAGCAGGCGATCAGTCTGGTAGGCCGTGATATCTATGAGAAACTGGTGAAAGGCTATACCGAAAAGCAGTGGGGAAGAAAATGTATGGAGCTCCCGTCCTTTATCATCCGCCGGTTGCCGGTACGCTTTGTATATGACAACAATTATTTCAATGATCCGTACCAGGGTATCCCGATCGGCGGTTATACGCAGATCGTGGAGAAGATGCTGGAGGGGATCGAAGTACGGACCAATACGGATTATTTTGCGGACCGCGCGTATTTTGACGGGATCGCCGAAAAACGCGTATTCACCGGTATGATCGATCAGTATTTTGAAGAGTGCTATGGTACCCTGGAGTACCGCAGCCTTCGTTTTGAGACCGAGACTCTGGATGAGGAAAATTATCAGGGCAACGCGCTGGTCAACTATACGGAGTATGAGATCCCGTATACCCGAATCATCGAGCATAAACACTTTGAATTCGGCTGCCAGAAGGGCGAGACCAATCCGAAGACCGTGATCACCAGAGAGTATCCGAAACAGTGGACACCGGGGGATGAGCCGTATTATCCGATCAATGATGAGCGGAACAATGCGTTGTACGCAAAGTATCAGGCCCTGGCAGAGGAGCATCCGGAAGTGATCTTCGGCGGGCGTCTGGGCATTTACAAATATCTGGATATGGACAAGGTGATCGAGCTGGCATTGAACACCGCAGAGAAAGAACTGGGCGTGTCCATTGCGTAAATTAGTTATTCGTACCGAAGCAAATGCGACGACGGCGACCGGACATATGCGTCGCTGTTTGAATATCGCGGAAGCCGCCCGGGAACTGGGGGCGGAAGTGAGTTTTGTGGTAGCGGAGCCGGTATCGGTTACACTGCCGCAGAAGGCAGGCTATCCGGTGTATTGTATGGACCGGGAGTTTGATGCCTTTGATACGGAAATTCCTTTGATATGTGACTATCTGCGGCAGCAGGGGGCCAAAGACAAAGAGGATATCGTACTACTGGTGGACAGTTACTGGGTGCCGGCAGCCTATCTGCAGACGATGCGGCAGTATGCCCATGTGGCCTATATCGATGATCTGCATGAGCGGATCTGGCCGGTGGATACCCTGATCTGCTATGGCGGCTATGCGGCCGATCATGAGTATGCGAAGGAGTATCCGGAGGCGCAGCTTTTGCTGGGCGAAAGTTATATGCCCATGAACCGCATCTATCGGAACCTGCCGAACCACACGATCCGTGAGCAATTGCGGGAAGTGCTGGTGGTCAGCGGAGGAACCGATCCGGTACATTTTCTGCCGCAGTTTTTGGAACTGGTGGCAGAGCAGAAGGAAGAATGGCGGGAGATCCGTTTTACCCTGATCGCAGGGGCGCTGGATCCGGATCTGCCACAGTTACGACAAATGGCGGAGACACTGGGAAATGTGACGATCAGCGATCCGCTTCCGAATTTAAAAGAAGTGCTGCAAAACAGTGATCTGACCATCACGGCAGCAGGAACCACTTTGTATGAACTGGCGGCCACCGGCACGCCGGGTATTTGTTATGTGCTGGCGGACAACCAGATCCCTAATGCGCAGTCGTTTACGAAGCGCAGACTGGTGCTGTTTGGCGGGAAGATTCATACCGATGGTTTTTCCAAAGAACTTTTGAGAACGCAGATCGAACAACTGCGTGGAGATGCGGCACTGCGGGCGCAGATGTCGGAGAGGCTGCAGCAGGTGACGGACGGCAGCGGAGCCGTACGGATCGCGCAGGCGCTATTGGCAGCAGATTGATGAGGATCGTATGCGATTATCCGTCATAGTCCCGGTCTACAATATGGCCGCGGAAGACAAGTTAAAACATTGCCTGGATTCCCTGCTGGCGCAGACTGTGGAGGATTACGAGATCATTGCGGTGGACGATGCGTCCACGGATGAGTCGCCGCAGATCTTAAAGGAATATGAAGAGCGGCTGGCAAAGACGACGCCCGGGCGCTTTCGTATGATCCTGTGTGAGGAGAATCATCGGCAGGGCGGAGCAAGAAACCGTGGGCTGGCCGAAGCGAGCGGCGAATGGGTCGGCTTTGTGGACAGTGACGATTTTGTAGATCCGCAGATGTATGCGAAACTGCTGCAAAAGGCAGAAGAGACCGGGGCCGATGTGGTCGGCTGCGATTATTCGCTGGTTTCGGAATATACGACCACTCCGGGGCAGGTCGTGGAGAACAATACAACGGAGCAGACCGGTGTATTGGATGCGGAGAAGCACAAAAAATGGATCCTGCGCTCCGGCAGTATGGTGGTGAAGATCTACAAGAGGGAATTGTTGGAGAAGAATCATCTGCGTTTTCCGGAAGGCATCTTTTATGAAGATAACTGTGCTTCGCCGTTGTGGTCCATGTATTTTACACATTTTGAGAGGGTGCCGGAGCCGTTATATTATTACCTGACGGTGGCGGATTCCACCACGCATCATGTGAGCTGGGCGAAATGCCTGGATCGTGTGAAGGCGGGCGAGCTCCTGTTGCAGGAATGCAGGGAGCGGAAACTGCTGGACTTGTATAAAGATGAGATCATGTTCCGCTTTTCGGAGCTGGCCTATATCACCACGCTGTTTTCCTATATGTACAGCGGAAAGAAGCGGAAGCCGGCGCATACGGCGTATCTTCGCAAGATGATACGGAAGGAATATCCGGAGCTGACGGGCAATCCGTATTTTGAAAAGATGGTACCGGCGGAGGATCGGAAACTGGTCCGCATGCATATGAAGTCCAATCTTTTGTTTTTTGTTTATTATGTGCTATTATTTGCATATCGCGATTTGAGAAAAGGAATGCGTAAAAAATGATTTCCGGAATGAAGACATTGGCAGTGATCACGGCGCGGGGCGGCAGTAAGCGGATCCCGCGGAAGAATATCAAAAACTTTTTGGGCAAGCCGATCATTCAATACTCCATCGAAGCGGCATTGGACAGCGGCGTGTTTGATACGGTGATGGTCTCGACCGAGGATGACGAGATCGCGCAGGTAGCAAAGGACGCCGGCGCGGAGATCCCGTTCTTGCGGAGCAAAGAAACGGCAGACGATCATTCCACAACGGCGGATGTGTTGCTGGAAGTACTGTCGGCTTATGAAGCACGGGACATCCATTACGATGCCATCTGCTGCATCTACCCGACGGCACCGTTTGTTACGCCGGAGGCTTTACAGACGGCCATGCAGACACTGGCGGAAGGCAGTGCGGATACGGTGATGCCGGTGGTGCAGTTTTCCTTCCCGCCGCGCAGGGCATTGTTATTGCGGGATGGCGAACTTACGGCGCATTATCCGGAGGATCAGCTCAAGCGGTCCCAGGATCTGGAGCCGGAGTATCACGACTGCGGACAGTTCTATTGCCTGCGAACGGAATCTTTCTTAAAAGAAAAGCGCATCGTGATGACACATACGGCACCGTTTCTGCAGGATGAGCAGAATGTGCAGGACATCGACACCGAGCGCGACTGGGAGATCGCAGAGCTGAAGTATCGTTTATTACATCGCGGATGAGGCGTAATATTTTTAAGGATCAGATATTAACATGTCATATTATCTTCGAAAAACATTAGAGACCGATTGCAAAATGTATTATCGCTGGGCGAATGATCCGGCGGTACGCAGTGCATCGTTTTCCACAGAACAGATCAGTTGGGAAGAACATGAAAAATGGTTTGCGTGGATGCTGGAAAAAGACAGCATCGACAGTTTTGTTTGCATGGACTTTCTGCTGCCGGTCGGACAGGTGCGTGTGGGACAGGCGCAGTCCGATCCGAAAAAAGGCGTGATCAGCTACAGTGTGGCGGAAGAATACCGGGGACGCGGGATCGCCAGACAGATGCTTGCGAAACTGGAAGAAAAGATGTCCGAAAAATATACGGCGCTCATCGCGGAAGTCAAGTCCGAAAATGTAGCGTCGCGTAAAGTATTTGAAAACCTGGGCTATACACTGGTATCGGAAGAAAAGACCGGCACTTCGGAAGACGGGGATAAGGAAAATGTTTCGACGAAGCTGGTGTTTGAAAAAGAACTGAACGGACCGATCGTTGCCGCGGAGGTGAAAAAGCCGCGCGAGACAAAGTTTGAAGTGTTGCGTGTGATCGCAATGCTGATGGTGGTCACGCTGCATTATTTGGATAAGGGCGGGCTGTTGCACCGGCTGGATGCGGACCGGAGCGGGGCGAATATCGCGTTCTGGCTGCTGGAGGCCCTTTGCCTGGTATCGGTCAATCTGTATGTCATGATCAGCGGGTATTTTCTGGTTGACAGCCGGTTTACCCTGCGCAGACTGGTAAAACTCTGGTGCGAGATCTTTTTCTACAGTGTGCTGATTGCCGCCGTCGGTTTGATCACCGGCATTGCGGATAAGGATACCTATTTGAATTTCTTTAATCTACAGTATTTTTGCCTGCCGGTGGTGAATCAGCATTACTGGTTTGCGAGTGCCTATCTTTTGCTGTATGTGATCGCTCCGTTCCTGGGGGCGGCAATGAAAAAGATGTCGAAGCAGCAGCATCTGACACTGATCATAGCGCTGCTTTGCCTGATCTGTCTGCCGAAGTCATTGATACCGGCAGAACTGGCGATGGATGATCATGGATTAAGTATCCTGTGGTTCCTTTGCCTGTTCATCGTGGCAGCTTATATCCGGCTGCATGGCATTCCTTTTCTTCAGACTGCCAAAAAGAGTCTGCTTTGCTATGGAATCTCTGCAGTGCTGATCCCGCTGGGGATGCTGCTTGTGGGCGCTTTGCGCAATATGGTCATCGAGTCGGCAGCAGATGCAGCACAAAAGGGTGAGGCCTTTTGGCTAAGCTTTTTGGATCCGGGATTTGCCTATCTGCTCACGCAGATGGATGATTATAATCATATTTTCGTACTGTGTGCGTCGGTGGGCTTGTTCTGCTTTTTTGCAAACTGGAAACCGAAGAAGAATCTGGTTCTGGATGTGATCGCAAGGATCGCACCGTACACATTCGGCGTCTATCTTCTGCACGAGCATCTGATGCTGCGTTACGCATGGCCGGAATGGCTGGGCGTGAACAAGGCCTATGGGGCGGCCAGGATCCTGCATATGATCCTGTCGGTTCTGATCATCTTTATCGTGGGCGTTCTGATCGATGCGCTGCGCAGCCTTCTCTTTGATCAGATCGAAAAACTGATCGACTGGGGCATGGGCATCTATTTTGCAAAGAAGGAAGTGTGGGATTATCTGATCGTCGGATTTATGACCACGATCGTGGCATGGGTGACCTATCCGATCTTTGCCAAAGGGGTATTTGCCGAGATGGAGGAAACGATCCGTGTGGGTCTGGCCAATGCGGTATCCTGGGTATTTTCGGTGATCTTTGCCTATATCACGAACCGTATCTTTGTATTCCATAGTACAAAGAAAGGCTTTCAGGAAGTATCGAAAGAGTTTGCGGCGTTTGTGGGAGCGCGTCTGTTTTCCTTTGGCGTGGATGAGGGGATGATGCTTCTGCTGGTGGTGAAACTGCATGTCAACGAGATCCTGGCAAAATATGTGATCGTCAGCATCCTGGTGATCGTGCTGAACTATGTTTTGAGCAAATTACTGGTATTTAAGAAACCGGCGAAAGAGGAGCAGTCAAATGAAAAAGCTTGATCTGAATCACAGTACGATACTGGTGACGGGAGCAGCCGGTTTTATCGGAGCCAATCTGGTACTGCGTCTGCTTTCGGAGTGCGAGGGCACGCAGATCATCGGATTGGATAATGTAAATGACTATTATGATGTGTCGATCAAAGAGTATCGCATGCAGCAGATTGAAGCGGCAGCAAAAGGATCGGGATGTACATGGCAGTTTATCAAAGGCAGTATTGCGGATGCGGCTCTGATCAAAAAACTGTTTGCGGAGTACGACTTCCGGGTAGTGGTCAATCTGGCAGCCCAGGCGGGGGTGCGGTATTCCATCGACAATCCGGATGCCTATATGGAAGCCAATGTGATCGGTTTTTACAATATCCTGGAGGCTTGCCGGCACAGCTATGACCATGGGGCGGAAGGGGTAGCGCATCTGGTGTATGCGTCCAGTTCTTCCATTTACGGGGCAAATGCCAAGATCCCGTACAGCACGGAGGATCCGACGGAGAAACCCATCTCCTTATATGCGGCGACCAAAAAGACGGATGAGCTGCTGGCCCATGCCTACAGCAAACTGTATCAGATCCCGTCTACGGCGCTGCGCTTCTTTACGGTATACGGACCGGCGGGACGCCCGGATATGGCTTATTTCGGCTTTTCCGAGAAACTGTGCAAAGGTGACAAGATCAAGATCTTTAACTATGGCAACTGCAAACGGGACTTTACCTTTGTGGATGATGTGACCGAAGGGATCCGTCTGGTGATGCAGGGAGCGCCGGAACGACGGACCGGAGAGGATGGTTTGCCGGTACCGCCGTATGCGGTGTATAATATCGGTAATTCTTCACCGGTGGATCTGATGGAGTTCATCGGGATCCTGTCGGAAGAACTGGTCCGCGTGGGGGCTTTGCCGGCGGACTTTGATCTGGCCGCTCATGAGGAACTGCTGCCGATGCAGCCGGGCGATGTGGCGATCACTTATGCCGATACTTCCGCGCTGGAGCGGGATTATGGATTCAAACCTTCCACTCCCTTACGGGATGGACTTCGAAAATTTGCAGAATGGTATGGGGAGTATTATAAGAAATGAATAAATTAATGCAGCAGATTTTTAAATTCGGGGTCGTAGGCGGCGTTTGTTTCGTGATCGATATGGGTGTTACCATGGGACTGAAGCTGATCGGCGTACATTATCTGGTTGCCGGCTTCTTCGGGTTTGTGGTATCCGTCGTGTTCAATTACATTCTGAGTTTCAAGTTTGTATTTGAGCGCAAGGAGGATATGGACCGCAGGAAAGAGTTTGTGATCTTTGTGGTGCTCAGTGCCGGCGGTCTGCTGATCAACGAGATCATCCTCTATATCTGTATGGATGTGGTTTACGAAAACTGGAACTGGCTGAATCAGACAATTTCGGAGAATCTTGCGACGGCAGGTGCCAAGATTGCTGCAACCGGCGTGGTTATGTTCTACAATTTTATTACCCGTAAAAAGTTTTTGGAGAAGAAGGAAGCATGAGATCTTCCGACCCGACAATACATACGGAAGGGAAATTTCCGGATCAGGAGAAATCGCTGCTTCGGAAATTTTTACTATTAGAAAGTGGGGGAAACGGGCTGCAGCAACGGCCGGTAGTGGCGGATGTGCTGTTTCCGCTTCTTTTGGTGCTCTTTGCATTTGTCGGTGTGAACCGGGGCGTAGATCTGACGGATACGACCTACAGTCTGGGCAACTATGAGCAGTTCGGGCATCTGCAGGGGGACTGGATCTATGCAACCTATCTGGCCAATCTGTTCGGATCGCTGTTGTTTCATCTGACCGGCGGAAGCCTGCTTTGGATGAACGCGATCACCCGACTGCTGCCGCTGGCGGCATCTCTGGCAGTCTATTATTCGTTTAAAAAACGGATCTCGCCGATGCTTTTGTTTCTCGGAGAACTGATCGCGCTGGGACTGTGCTGGTGCCCGACGGTGATCCTGTATAACTATTTGTCCTATCTGCTGTTTACGGTTGCGGGACTGCTTTTGTGGCATTGGGCGGAAACAGAGAAAAAAGGCTTGCTGTTTCCGGCAGGCATCGTTCTGGGGCTGGCTTTTCTGGTTCGCATCTCCAATCTGGTGTATTGCATCTGGATCCTGTTTGTCTGGTATCATTTGTGCAAACGGCCGAAGGAGATCGCCAGAGCGACCGGTATCTGCATCGGCGGCTATATCTGCGGTATTGTAACGGCATTTTTACTTCTCATCGTATCCGAGGCGGGGCATGGCGGTATGCAGGGAGCGCTGGACGGCCTGCAGGGAATGTTTCAATGGGTAAGCGGGCTGTTTACCTCTTCGGCAGGGGATGCCGGCGGCTATTCCATGGGAGCAATGCTTAAGGCGATCGCCGGGGGCTATCTGTTCGGAGCTAAGTGGTTGTTGTTCTTGCTGGCCGGGATATTGCTCGGTACCGGGATGGTTGCAATAAAGAAAGAACAGTTTTTTATGCCCAAAACCGTTGTCTATCTGGGCGGCATCGTGCTGCTGTTTGTTTATTATTTCCGAAACGGTGTATGCACCACAAAGTATTATAATAACGGCAGCGTTTTCGGCATCGGAACGATGCTGCTTTTGACGGAACTGCTGCTTTTTGGCTATCTGGCCTCGCCATTATGCCAAAAAGATGAGTTGCAACAGGATAAGCCGCTGGCGGTCTTTGCACTCCTGGCGCTTCTGGCGGCTCCGCTGGGCAGTAATAACCATCTGTATGCCGTACTGAACCAGATGTTTCTGACGGCACCGGTCGGGATCGCGCTGCTTTGCAAGTGGACACAGACGCAAAAGGGGAAAGTCTGGTTTCATCCATTGCGGTATATGGTAGTGGCATTTTTGGTACTGTTTACGATCCAGAGTGTTTTGTTCGGAAGCATTTACACCTTTAAGGATGGCGAGGCGGGCAGTCCGAGAGACACCCGGATGAATGCAGTCTGCGGACGACTGACAGGCATGTATACCAATGCGGCGCATCAAACGGCCATCGAGGGGCTGGCGCAGGCGGTGGGGGATGCTGCGGATGCAAAACTGCTGACCTACGGTAACCTGCCCGGTCTGCATTATGCGCTGGGAATGGCACCGGCGCTGTCCAATCTGTGGCCGGATCTGGACAGTTTTGCCTATGCGGATATGGAAGCGGAACTGCAAATACTGCAGGGACAGTCGTTTTGGATCATTACGGCGGCAAAAATGCCCGATTATAAGGGGGATATGCAAAAAAAGTATTCCCTATTGCAGGATTTTATATATAATAATGGGTATGAAATAAAATATCAGAATGAGGAATTCGTTTTATATGGAAAAGAATAAAGAATACCAGCAATACCAGATCAAATTTAACGTTCCGCCTCATACAGGTAAGGAACTGGAATATATCAGACAATGCATCGAGGCGCAGAAGATCTGCGGGGACGGGGCATTCACGAAGAAGTGCAACGCATGGTTTGAGGAACGGATGCAGGTAAAGAAATGCCTGCTGACCACGTCTTGTACACATGCGACGGAACTGGCGGCGCTGCTGATCGATATCAAAGAAGGGGATGAGGTGATCATGCCTTCCTTCACCTTTGTATCCACGGCAGATGCTTTTGTACTGCGCGGGGCCAAGGCGGTATTTGTGGACATCCGGCCGGATACCATGAATATCGATGAGACAAAGATCGAAGCGGCGATCACGGAAAAAACGAAGGCTATCGTACCGGTGCATTATGCCGGTGTAGCCTGTGAGATGGATACGATCCTGGATATCGCAAAACGTCACAATCTGTATGTGATCGAGGATGCGGCGCAGGGCGTAATGGCGACTTATAAGGGTAAGGCGCTGGGCACCATCGGTGATCTGGGCTGCTACAGCTTTCACGAGACCAAGAACTACAGTATGGGTGAAGGCGGAGCGCTGCTACTTCGGGATGAGCGGTTTATCGAGATGGCAGAGATCATCCGGGAAAAGGGTACTGACCGCAGCCGTTTCTTCCGTGGACAGGTGGATAAGTACACCTGGCAGGAGGCGGGATCCTCCTATTTGCCCAGTGATATGAATGCGGCTTATCTGTATGCCCAGTTGGAGATCGCAGACGAGATCAATCGGGCCAGAAGAAAGATCTGGGATACCTATTACGTGGGTTTAAAGCCGCTGCAGGATGCCGGAAAGCTGGAACTGCCGGTGGTACCGGAAGGCTGCGAGCATAATGCGCATATGTTTTATATCAAGGCCAAAGACAATGCGGAACGGACGGCGCTGATCGCATACCTGAAGGAGAATCATATCCTTTCGGTCTTCCACTACATTCCGCTGCATTCCGCACCGGCCGGACAGAAGTACGGTCGTTTTGCAGGCGAAGATGTATATACCACAAAAGAGAGCGAGCGCCTCACCAGACTGCCGTTGTATTACGGTCTGACCGAAGAGGAAAACCTCTATATCGTTGAGAAAGTGACGGAGTTCTATAAATAAGATTTTATGAGTGATTCCGAAAAAAAACTGACTGTAGGGAGCCGTTTTGGGCTGCTGTTGCTGATCACGGCATTGCCGTTTGCGGTACTGTCCTTGATCGCGGCTCCGATCTACATTCTGAATGATGATCTGCAGATCGCATCGGTGCTTTCGGGGGCCTATAGCGGTACCCCTGACCTGCATACCGTCTATATGCGGGCACCGGTCTCTTTTTTGTTATCCTTACTGTATCGTATTTTGCCTTTTGTTCCGTGGTTTGGCATTTTTCTGTGCGGAACGGTCTTTTTGTGTGCGTTTTTGGTGATGCATAGCTGTGCCGGAGAAGCGGAGGATCTCAAGCAGCTGATTCCGAATATCCTTCCGGCTTTGGCAGCGATTCTTTTATTTCAATTACTGTTATTCTGGCAGCCCCACTATACCGTGGTGGCGGCATGTGCCGGGGCCACCGGGATCTTTCTGCTGATCAGGGCCAAGGAAGGAAAAGACCGGAAAGAAACATTGCGGCATCTGTTACCGTCCTTTTTGTTATTCCTGCTCTGCGACCAGATCCGGTCCCAGGTGTTCTTTCTGTTGCTGCCGTTTGTGGGCATTGCAGTGTTCTTTTGCTTCCTGCGACAGGAGCAGAAAAAGGAGTGGCTGAAAACAAATCTGCCCCTATGGCTGGGCTGGGCGGCAGCGTGGCTGGTACTGTTCGGATTGCATAATTTGGCCTATGCCGGTGCGGACTGGCAGGCATATCTGAAACTGAACCAAGCCAGAACCGAATTGTACGACTATACGCTGGTTTGGGAGAGCGATGCGGCGAGAGCGTGGTATCGGGAATGCGGTGTGACGGATGAGGCATATCCGCTTTACCGGCATTACGATCTGTTGCCGGATACTACAGTGACCGCGGAGCGGCTGGCAAAGATGGCGGAGTTTCGGGAGCCATCCCGGACCGTCTCCGATGTGCAGAAACTGAAAAATGTGCTCTATGATCTGCGGGTACGTACTTTGGGAACCGGTGAAAACAGCGATTTTCCCTATGCATGGCTTGTGATCTTTCTGTATATCGCTACGGCAGTATTGGTCCTAAAGGAGAAGAACTACCGGCTTCTGTTGCCGCTATTCGGTAGCGGAGTGTTTCATGTTCTGCTCTATGGCTGGCTGCTCTGGCGGGGGCGTGTGCCGGAGAGGGTGACATTGTCGCTGTATATGATCGAAAGTTTCTTACTGCTGGCAATATGGCTGCGTTATTGCGAAAAGCGGCTAGGGGGGCGCCTGCTGGCAGCGGGAGTACTGCTTTTGGCGTTTGTTCCGGCGGCAAAAGGAGCCGGGGAAGGTTACCGGGAACAAAAAGATGTAAATATACGGGATAATATGGTATACTCTTATATGGCCGAGCGCCCGCAGCAGTTGTTTCTGCTGGAAACATCCGCTACTGTAAACCGTACGGCATGGGTCTTTCAAGGAAACGATACGGAACGGAATGTGATGCTGATGGGCGGATGGATGTATGGAAGCCCGTTACAGAGCGAGAAGATCCGGGCATTTGGATATGCGGATGTGCAGGACATGCTTTCGCGAGGCGGTGTGGATGTGCTTTACCTGCAAGATTGGCCCTGTTTTTTGGATAGTGATCCCAGAACCCATTGGACGGGATTATATCCGGATGATTTAGGGGCATATCTGAAAGATGTGTATGATATTGAAATAGAATTGGAGTTCAAACCGGTTGACTGGAATCGTATTACTTGCGGCGATCACGATGATATAGTTGAATTTTATATATATGATTGCAGATTGGAAAGAGATTGAGTTAAATGACAGAAGAACAAAAACTGCGGATCGCGCAGATACAGAGAATCGAAGGCGAACATCTCTACTTGCGCCGTATCACCGAAGCGGATACCGACAAGGTGGTACGTTGGCGCAATATGCCGCATGTGGTGGAAAGATTCATCTACCGGGCCGAAGTGACCCGCGCCGACCATGAAAGGTGGCTGGCAGAGCAGGTGGGTACCGGCAGGGTGGAGCAGTTCATCATCACCCTAAAAGACGGAGACCGGGAGATCGGCAGCCAGTATTTTACGCACATCGATCCGGAAGCAGGCAACGCAGAATTCGGCATCTTTATCGGCGAGCAGGATGCCCTGGGAAAGAAATACGGCACGGAAGTCTTGCAACTTGCCGTAAAGTATGCGTTTGAAGAGATGCATCTGCGTGAGGTGATACTGCGTGTATTGGAGGATAACGAGTGGGCGATCCGTTCCTACAAAAGCTGCGGCTTTGTGATCTGTCCGGAATTGACTCAGGAAGAGGTTTTGGACGGGGTAAACCGGAAGATCATTTTTATGAAAAAAGGACAGTTATAAGATGCAAACGATCAGTTTCGTGATCCCCTGCTATCGTTCCGCACAGACCATCGGCGATGTGGTGGCAGAGATCCGGGAGAAAATGCAATCCCTGAAAAAATATGATTATGAGATCATCCTGGTGAATGACTGTTCGCCGGATGATACTTTTGATGTGATCCGTGCGCTGGCTTTGGAAGATGCCAGGATTACGGCCATCGATTTTGCGCGCAATTTCGGGCAGCATTCCGCATTGATGGCAGGCTTGCGGCAGTCGATGGGCGATATCGTGATCTGCCTGGACGATGACGGACAGACGCCGGCGAATGAGGCGGACAAATTGCTCGAAGCATTGGAAAACGGAGCCGATGTGGCATATGCCAGATATGCGCATAAGAAGCATTCGCTGTTCCGTAATTTCGGCAGTTTTGTGAATGAAAAGATGGCGGAGTTTATGCTGGAAAAGCCCAAGACATTATATGTTTCCAGCTATTTTGCAGCAAAACGATATATCGTAGACGATATGCTCCGTTACGAGAACTCCTATCCGTATGTCATCGGACTGGTACTTCGCGCAACGAAAAATATCGTAAATGTGGATATCAATCACAGGAACCGGGAAGTGGGAGAATCGGGCTATAACCTGAAAAAACTGCTGGGACTATGGATGAATGGATTTACATCCTTCTCGGTAAAGCCGCTTCGCTTTGCTACGGTATTGGGTGTGATCAGTGCGTTGGCCGGATTTATCTACGGGATCGTGATCATCATCCAGCATTTTACCTTGCCGGATCGTGTGATGGGCTTTGCATCTCTGGCGGCGATCCTGGTATTTTTCGGCGGTATGATCATGATCATGCTGGGACTGATCGGCGAATATGTAGGCCGCATCTACATCAGTATGAACCGCTCGCCGCAGTACATCATCAAACAGATAGTAAAGAAGGATGCATCGGATACGGTGCAGCATTCTGACGATAAAGCATGAAGAAAGAAGAACGTACACCGGCCGGTGTTTGGCAATGGTGTGAAAATGAATTGATCGAAAAGGCCGTCTGGCGCAAGCCGGTTTTGATCGTATGCCTGTATTTTGCCATTTGTTCCGGCATTTCTTTTATGAATGCCGGGGATACCTATGGACAGGCGGTTGCGTTTCGCAAGTTCTGCGTGGCCTTTGGTGCGGCAGTACTGGCGGGATTTCCGGTGCGGTTTTACTTGACGATCTGCTCGCTCATCTATCTGCCGGTTTGCTATCTGGGCAGTCATTTTGCATATGCGAGACATATGATCCCGGATCTGTGCAATTATGAGTTTGTGGATGTGATTCGTCTGGGCAAGATGGTGATCCTGGTGTGGGGCCTGATCTTTATTGCGATCCTGCGGGATCTGATCCGGCATCCGGAAAAGATCAAAGAGGCGTTGCTTGTCAGAAAAAGCGGGAAGGCCAAATGGGATGTGAGCAAGATCTTTTGGTGGATCTTTGTGATATTTGCGGCACTGATCACGATCTGCAATCCCGGCTATTTCTATGCGGGCTTTTTCGTGGTCGGATTCGGATCGTTTTATTTCATGCTTTCTGTCGCGCATAAGGAAGGACGAAGCCGGCAGTTCTTGGATGTCTTTTTGGACGCAGGTCTGCTGTCGCTGCTCTATGTGAGCGGCCAATGCCTGTTGCACCGGCCGTATGATACGGAACGCTACCTGACCTATTTTTCCAATTCGAATATGGCGGGCGGCTATCTGGCGTGCATTTCCGCGATCATGGCAGGACGGATCGCGAGGGCGCGGAAACAGAAGAACCGTACCAAACGTGCGATCGCGCTGATCGTAAACTATGTACTTTTCGTTTGGACGGGCGTTTTGATCGTCTATAATTATACGCGTACCACGATCCTCGGATTGTTGTTTGCGTATTTTGTACTGTTTGTACTGCGGATGCTGACGGAAAAGAAGAAAAAGAAAGTCGTGCTGCAGTATCTGCTTGCCGCAGGTCTGTTGCTGTTGGCGGTCTATCCGGGGTATCTGGCGATCCGCTACATCCCGGCCTATGTGGATAATCCGACGGCGCTGTATGCAGAGTACAAGCCGGAGCGGCGTATCATCCAGGGGGATCCGGTGGATTCGCCGAAATACACTTCGATCACGGAATACTTGCGTCTGGCGCTGGGCAAATGGGGCATTATGGTAGACTTTGGCCACGGCGAAGGCGGCATTTCCGGGCAGAACGAAAAAGTGGAGATCGATACGGAGCGGGATGTTACCAACGGACGTAAAGAGATCTGGGCAGCCTATCTTTCCAGAGTATCGCTTAAGGGGCACAATCCCGGACATATCGAGACGGAAGACGGCAACATCATCTATCATGCGCACAACAGCTATCTGCAGATGATCTATCAGTACGGACTGTTTGCGGGACTGGCATATGCGTTACTGGTGGTTGGCGCATTTGTGACGGCGGTATGGACTTATTGGAAGCGTCGTTCCCTTCGTAAGGTGATGGTATTTCCGCTTTTAATGAGCGCGGTATATATGTTGGCGATGATGACCGAGTGGCTGTGCCATCCGGCGTATGTGATCTGTTTTTCCTTTGCGTATAACTGCGGATTGCTGATGTTTGCGCCGGGCAAGGAAGAAGCAGCAGAGAAATAAGACATAAAATAAGGAGTGCATCCTGCATTGGAGCATAAGGCAGACAAAAACATAATCGACAGGAGAAAAGCGGTCTTTTTGATGACCGTGATCTTCGGCTTTTTGGCACATGGCTTCCGACTGACCAATAAGTTTTATTGTGACGACTCCTGGAATTATATGTGGACGATCTCGCGGACTTGGACGGTAGCCATCGGTCGTTTCTTTTTACCGCTGGCGGAAACCTTCCGCGGTAACTATGAGACCACATGGGTGATCGGTGTTTTTGCGATCCTGTGCATCGCACTGGCGGCGGTATTGATCGTGGAACTGTTTGATATCCAAGGCAGTGTGGGCCGGGCATTGACGGCGGCCCTTTTAGTGGTCAACCCGGTGATCACGGGCACCTTTGCCTATATGTACACCGCCGACGGTTATTTCTTCGGAATGATGTGTTCGGTGCTTTCCGCATTTCTGGTGATCCGCGTGAAAGGCTGGAAAGGGATCGCCGGCGGAGCGGCAGCGTTGTTTGTAGCGATGGGCCTGTACCAGTCGTATGTATCGGTCACGATCCTGCTGTTGATGCTGTGGCTGCTGTTGATGTTCTGTGATCCGCAGAAGAAAGCGAAGGATCTGGGAGTTGCCTCTGCAAGATTTCTCGGTATGGGTGTGGCGGCGATGGCGGCATACCTGCTCGGGATGAAAGCGGCGTGGGCAATCTTTGACAGCGAGATGGCCGATTATATGGGCATGCGCGATGCGGGAGGATACTCCCTGCAGCGCCTGATCGGGGCAGTCAAGTCCTCGTATGTAGAGTTTGCGCGGTTCTTTCTGGTGCGCTGGGAGATCAACTTTTACAATGCTTCCAATGTGATCCTGCTGCTTTCCATCGTGGTGCTGGTACTTTGGATCTGCGCAAAACGCAAGCTGTTTGCACAGCCCTGGCGTATGGTGCTGCTGGTGGTCTGGGCGTTGTTGCTTCCGCTGATCACACATATTTACAGTTTTGTATCGGAAGGTGTATCCTATATTTCGATCATTATGTCGTACAGCCTGGTGCTGATCTATCTGATGCCGCTTATTTTGTGGCAGGATGCGACAAAGGATACCGGAGATTTTGCGCAGTGGAGCAAGGCAGAGTACGTAAAGAAGCATCTGTTCCAGACGCTGCAGTCGGTATTGCTGGTCTGCATCTGCGTACATTTCGTGGTGATCGCGGATCAGGCCTATGAGCGTATGCATCTGGCGAACGAGCAGATCCGCAATCTGGTGAACCGCATCCAATATCGTATGGAGCTGCAGGAAGGGTACAGCGATACCATGGAAGTGGCCGTGTACGGTAATTTATATCAGAAACCGGAATATGTCCCCAGCGCTCCGATGATGCCCGGCGTGGTATCCGGGCTGTATCTGACGGGGCAGCCGGACTTTTCTTCCGCGATCGACTGGTTTGCATCCACGAGACATCCGTGGGCGACGATCGAGCGACGGAAGGAACTGGTACGCACGGAAGCCTTTGCAGAGATGCAGCCGTGGCCTTCGCAGGATTGCATGCGTGTGATCGACGGCACACTGGTGATCGTACTTTCCAAAGATGCGCAGGATGAATTTGGTCAAACGATAAAAGATTATCTGGAGGAATAAAAAGATGGGCTTGTATGAGCAGATAGTTGCAGGTGAAGAGAAACTGTCCCTGGTGGGACTGGGCTACGTGGGAATGCCCATTGCCGTGGCATTTGCGCGAAAGATCAAGGTGGTAGGCTTTGACCTGAATGCGGAAAAGATCGCATTGTACAAATCCGGTGTCGATCCGACCAACGAAGTGGGCAACGATGTGATCCGCGATACAAAGGTGGAATTTACGGCGGACGAAACCAAGCTGAAGGAAGCGAAGTTTCATATCGTAGCCGTTCCGACACCGGTCAATGATGACCATACACCGGACCTGACCCCGGTGGAAGGAGCGAGCCGCATTCTGGGCCGCAACCTGACCAAGGGCAGCATCGTGGTATTTGAATCCACCGTATATCCGGGCGTGACCGAAGAGATCTGCGTACCGATTTTGGAAAAAGAATCGGGATTAAAGTGTGGCGTGGATTTTAAGATCGGTTATTCGCCGGAACGAATCAACCCGGGCGATAAGGTGCACCGTCTGGAGACCATCACCAAGATCGTATCCGGTATGGATGCGGAGACACTGGATACCGTAGCAAAGATTTACGAACTGGTGGTAGAAGCCGGCGTATACCGTGCGGAATCCATCAAGGTTGCGGAAGCAGCGAAGGTGATCGAGAACAGCCAGCGTGATATCAACATCGCGTTTATGAACGAGCTGTCCATGATCTTCCATCGAATGGGCATCGATACGCAGGCTGTCTTAAAAGCAGCGGGCACCAAGTGGAATTTCTTAAAGTTCTATCCCGGTCTGGTGGGCGGACACTGCATTGGCGTGGATCCGTACTATCTGACCTACAAGGCAGAGCAGCTGGGCTATCATTCCCAAATCATCCTCTCCGGCCGCCGTATCAACGATGATATGGGACACTATGTGGCAGAGAGCCTGGTAAAGAGCCTGATCAAAGCAGATATTGCCGTGAAGGATGCAAAGGTAGCGATCCTCGGCTTTACCTTCAAAGAAAATTGCCCGGATACCCGTAATACCAAGGTGATCGATATCTACCGGGAGCTGATGGAATACGGCATCACCCCGCTGGTGGTGGATCCGGCAGCAGATGCGGCGGAAGCAAAGCGCCTGTACGGTATCGAATTCGGCAAGATGGAAGATGTGCAGGGCATGGATGCGGTGATCATCGCCGTTTCCCACACCCAGTTCCTGGCACTGTCCCAGGAGCAGATCGCATCCTTCTACAACGCATCCCACGCAACGAAGGTACTGCTCGACCTGAAGGGCATCCTGAACCGCGG
>CAMJAP010000059.1 GCA_946403625.1 uncultured Lachnospiraceae bacterium | reverse complement strand
CTGCGGAAAAGTGGTATTGTAGTGCAGTGTACAGAATTCATAAATCTCTTCATCATTTCTCCGTCCCTTTTATTCTCCATCCAGGAACAGATATAACAACCGATACAATTCCTTAATATCCTTTTTCGTGAGTGCCGAACCATTCTCTGCCATCTTCATCGGAATATCCTTGCATTGTTCCTTCAAAGCCTCACCCGCCTCGGTGATGGTGATGATCGTGATCCGCTCATCTTCCTTGGATCGCGCCCTGGTCACATAGCCGGCGCTTTCCAGTCTTTTCAGCAGCGGTGTCAGTGTTCCCGCATCCAGCCGCAGTATCTCTCCCAGCTGTCCGACATTCACACTCTCCTGTTCCCACAGCACCATCAGGACAACATACTGGGTATAGGTCAGCCCCAGAGGTTTCAAATACGGTGTGTAGCTGCCGACGATCTTTCTGCTGCACGCATACAGCGGAAAACACAATTGATTTTTCAACAAAAGCTGTTCATATTCCTGTGCCATATACTACCCTCACTTTATTGTCTTTTGTCATATTATATTTCGCGCAATATAAAATGTCAAGAGAAAAGCGAAACTTTTTTCGTTCCGCTCATTTCGAAAACTTCTGTCACACGATCACCGAATGGTGATCTCTTCGCCGCCCTCCCCGTATTTTGATCCTTCCACTACTACCTGTACGCGGTCTGTCTCATAAACCGTTACCAGTATGCGTCCGGTCACTCCGCGTGATCTCAGCATCTTGCTCAATTCATGAAAATCTTCCATATTCAAGATCCTGGCTGCTCCTGCCAATATGCAATTTTCATTCACATCACACTGTGTAATATCAAATTCCTTCGTCAGCGCATTTAAGTCCTCCGCGAATTCTTCCTTCTTCTGAATCTCCGGATCGTACATGGCGGTCAACAGAGCCGTATGCACAGAGTCTGCCACCTGTGCATCCGAACTGCTTTGGGATTCTTGTACCGCCGGACTGTTTCTCGCATATAGGATCCCAAAAAGCACACTGACAGCAAACAGAATAATGATCGCCAGACTTACCGTAAACAGTTTTTCATAGATCTTGTCAATTTCCCGTCCGTCTTTTTTGGCCTCTATACGATTCTTAATATACAAAACAATCGACACTATTACAAATACCGGTGTTCCTGTAGGTATCGCCCATAAGATAAACTCCGCAAAATTCATCGTATCCTCCTCCTGAATTGATTCTTTTCGTTTTGATACATAAAGTATATCCCGTTAAGAATCGCTCCGGCGGATCATCGTGCGAACAGCATCCTGTATCGTGTAAAATGCAAACGGAGCGCCTATGATCGACGCTCCGCAAACCATTTACTTATCCTTTTTTTCTGTGACTCCTATACTTCCCATCTCACGATATAATGCACGGCAGTCCGTGTTCTTCCAGCTGGATATCCAGCTCAATCATATCGTAGATTTCATTCTCGATGAAATAGGAAAAGATGATATCGGTCTTGTCGCAAGGCGATAACGCATATCCTGCCCGTGCGAGCAAATCCTTCGATTCATCCAGATTGAGTTTTGCACCGACACACAGACAGAGCGCCGTCAGTTTCTGCGGATGATAATCCGTATTATTCTTGATTTTGGAAAAGATCTTTTTATCAACGATCGCCCGCTTATAAACCTCCGCGTTTTCCATCTTCTTTTCCCGGATCAGATACAGCAGGTACTGCGAAAAGGTATCGGAGATATGCTGCATCCGCTCTTCCAGCTTGCTCTCGTGAACATCCGCAAAGTCCGCACATACCTCTTCGTCACATGTTTCTTTTGCTTCTTCGACCGGCGCCATCATCGGCATGCTCATCATCGCTGAGGCAGCTTCCTCTTTTCGCGCCGATTCTCTCTTATTAAATACGGCGCCAAACAGCGCCCCCGGCTTCGGCATAGAGGACTGCTTCGATATAGAAGCTGCCCCCAACATCCGATCCGACCGCATCCTTCTTTGCGATCTGCGTTCCTCTACGAGTCGGTCTTCCACATAATTCTGGTCGATATACTCTTCCAGTTCCGGATCAATGCGCTTGCCCAGTGCTTTTGCCTTTTCGTCAAAGACAACCAGGCGGATCTCCATATCATTTTCCAAAAGAAACGCATGGATCTCATCCACCGCGATCCGCATGCCTTCTTCCTTCGGATAACCGAAACTGCCGGTCGAGATCAGTGGGAAAGCCACGGATTTTATTCCGTTTTCTTTGGCGAGCTGCAGACTCTTTCGGTAACAGGAGCGCAGTTTTTCTTCCTCGCCATCCTCTCCGCCCGTATACAACGGGCTTACAGCATGGATGATATACTTTGCCGGCAAGCGAAAACCCGGAGTGATGAACGCCTCGCCTTCCGGCACATTCCCCACATGCTCTTTCCGGTACGCCAGCAGTTCTTCATACCCCGCCGCATCGTAGATTGCCTGATCACATCCCGGACCGACAACCGCCCGTTCATTCGCAGTATTCACGATGGCTTCGGTGTTCATTTTTGTAATATCGTTACGAACGATCTTAAACGCCATAGCAACCCCCTTTTCCCGTTTTACGGTGCCGATTCCAATACCGCATCGATCTTATCGGATGTATAAATATACAATCCCAATTCTTTCCGCAGTGTATCCATCTTCCCGGTACACTGCTGCAGTCGTTCGGTATCTTCCTTTGCTTCATAGATCCTTGCCATAAACGCAGCATGTGCATACTCTGCCACATGATAAGTTTCTTCATAACCTTCCTTCGGTTCAAAATCCGACAGACGATCTGCATAATAGCCGGACAACACTTCTCCGTAGGCGCCTTTTTCCAGCCGGTACTCAAATACGCCAAGATCCTCTTCCGTATCATCTTTCGCGTCCTGCTCCTTGCGGTAGGACACGGACATTCCTGCATCCAGCAGACACACCAAAACCGCCAGTCCGCTGATCACAAGCAGGATATTCAGGATCGTATTCAGAGTATTTTTCTTTTTCCCTTTCTCATTCATGTCTTAAGATCTCCTCCAATCGCAATCCCTTCTGTGCCTTCGTCATCGCAAGAAACTCTTCCAGTTCCGCATCATCCATAGCAAAATATACCTTCATCGCTACGGTCATTTCCGTCTCCATATCCGCAATGTACGCCAGATACTCATCGTCTTCTTCCTCGTTCTTCATCGCTTCCACCGTTTGATAATACCGTTCCAGATACATACAGAAATTGCTGATATCCGTATCCAGAGAATCAAAATAATTTTCATCTCTGGAACGCAGGGTCATCTTTTCGATATACTGGATACATTCATAGTAATCCATCGCCACATTCTTGACATATCGGAAACGCTCATACTCTTCGGCCTGCGCCATGGTGATCTCGTGCGCGTAGCAATAACTGCAAAACTCCATATATTCTCCCCGCGCCAAAAAACCATCCATCTCTTCCGCATACTGCGCCGCATTTTTCTCTGCATCCTGTCTGGCGATCGCATCCAGATCCGGATCGGCGTAATTATGCTTTGCATAGAGATGCAATGCAATACTGCAAATGATCAAAACAAACAGGAGCACTGCCTTCTTTCCGGTTGCCGAAACCTTACCGGCTGCCGTAGTTACTTCCGTTTCCGTCTTGGCAAACTCCGTCTGAAACTGCGCCATATTCTGCACATGCTGCAGCGCAAACGGATTGTCCGCTCCGCAATTCGGACATTTCAATTCTTCCGGTCCGATCTCATGCCGGCATTTTTCGCATATCATTCCTCCGGCACCTCCTCTGTGATAACGATTCCCTGATTTCGGAGAAACTCTTCTTTTTTGGCATCACTCCGGCTCCGCTCTCTTTGGCTCGACAGCCACAGGCCCACACCGATCAACACCGCGATCACAACCATGGCGATCAGTACAGCTCTTCCCATCCTGCCGAGTCCTTTTTGCAGGCTTGCATTTCCCTTCTCTTTCTGTCCGTCCAGATCCTTTCGGATGGCTTCCTGTCCATCCATAAATTCCTCTTCTTCTGCAGGTGCATATCCGCTCCCGCAATAGGGACATCTTACGAGGGACGCATCATATTCCGCCGCACAGCTTTCACAAACGATCATCTTCTTCATCTTATTCACTCTCCACTATAGCATTCTCTACGCTCAGATCGATCTTGTCAAAGATCACACCGTAATCCGACATCCCTTCCCGGATCTCGCCAAGCCGTTCTTCGCAAGCCGCATAGGTATCGGTATTTCCTGCCTTTGCAAAGATTTCTTTCAGAAACAGCAGTTCCGCATATTCTCCCAGGCGGTAATAATCCTCATCTGCAGCATCCACCTCTGCTCCGCCACGGATCGGACTTGCAAGCCCTGCAACCACACCGTAATTTTCCCGATCCAGATAACTCCGCAGATTCTCCGGCCCGATGGTCCCCTCTTCCACATATTCAAATTTCAATTTATCATACGCACCGATCACATTGATCAGCAACACGATTCCCAGGATCACATTCACAATGACCATTACGATCATGATTATTTTTTTCATTTCAGGATCACCCCTTCCAAATATGCCGTCTGGGCAAGGTCCGAACTTTCCATATATTCCGCACGCCCCGCTTCATCCAGTCCCAGATATACTTCCAGAACAATATCCGCTTTGTCCTTCATATCCTGTATGTATGCACAGTAGGAATCCGCTTCGATCTCCTCTTTCTTCCAGTCGTATTCATAGTAGAAATCCCGGATCGCCCGACTGCAGTCCGCGACATCCTCTTCCGGGCGATACCATCTCGCCTCCGGCCCGTGCATGGTCGCACATTTCACGCATCCTAACAGCCTCCCATACTTAGACGCCATTTCATAGAGCAGTTTCAGATCCTCATATGGTGCCTCATACTCCGCAATATTGTGATAATTCATAAATGCGGTAAACCCGGTATAATCCGCGGCATCCAGATACTCCTGTATCGTCGCCGAATACTCCTCATAGTTTTCCTTTGACTCTTTGCGCATTGCATCCGAATGAAAATGATAAGCATTTTCTTTCACATAATTTGCAACGCAGATGCCGATCACCAGGATCACCATCACCACAACATTGATCACTATAGGTACATTCTGCGAGACTGCTTTGTTCATCCCGCTTTTTGCTTTTTCACCGCGCTGTTGATAATGTTCCCGTTCTGCCTGATGCGCTGCCGTTTCGGTCAGTATTCTTCCGCAGGCCGGACACACTTTGTCGGTCAGATTGATCTCTGCACCGCAACTCACACATTTCATCTGCTCTTATCTCCTGTCTCTGTCATTCTCTGCAAGTGATTTGTTTCCATAAACCTAAGAATTATATCATTCCCGGCCCTCTCCTGCAAGTAACTTCAGGTTACGCGCTCCTCAAGTTTGGCGTCTCTTCTTGCTTTTTTTCTATAGTAAGGCTATAATGAGGAGCGTAGTGCAAAATGCGTTAAGGAGAATACTGCAATGGATAAAGCCGTGATCGATGAACTGTTTTCAGATGTGGAAGAAGTAAAATTCCGTCATTCCGATGAAGAGGTGCAGGAGGCTGCCGCAAAGGGTTCGGAACGCATGAGTGCGCTGCGTGATCAGATCGCCGTCGCCAAAGAGAATCTGGCTGCGATCCAGGCCGAAGCAATGGCCCTGCGCAATCGTCAGGAAGATCTGTATGAGGATCTGGATTTTACCCAGCAGAGTGCACGGGGCGGCGCCGCGGATGCTCTGACCAGACAGGCGGAAGATCTGGAACAGACCGCCGATGAGTTGTACAGTGCGATCGACGCACTTTCCAACATCCTGCTGTTCCGTTTTAAAGAAGTATAAGAAATGCGAAAATGACCTATTCGGCAGAGCTCTTGCGGCTCTGCTTTTTTAATTCCTTCTTTTGCCGTTTCACTTCTTTTTTGTGCTGTTTCTTTTTATAACGGTGTTGGTCGACCGCGATGAACAGCGGCTGGAAATAGCGGTTGATCTGTGCTCCGGTCAGCAGGATATACATACAGAAATACAGCCAGATCATACCGATGATGATGGTCGTCAGCGATCCGTATACAGAAAAATCATCAAAGAAATCCAGATACCGGGAGAACCCCCAGGAAAATAATGACCAGCCCACACTGGCAAACAGCGCTCCCGGAAACTGTTCCCGGAACACCATATGTTTGCTGGGCAATACCGTATACAGCACCTGAAAGAAAAATGCAAAGAACGCCCAGACAAACAGGAAGCGGAAATGCAGGATCATCTGCAGCATTTCATTAAAATTGGGGATCATATGGGTGAACCACTCATTGATATAGTTACCGAAGACCAGCACTACCAGCGTAAAGATCATCACCGCGATCATCAGGCAGGTATACACGCTGGCGCGAATCCGCAGCAAAAACCAATTTCGTTGCTCACTCACACGGTTTACCGCATTCAGACCGTTGATCAGTGCAAACACGCCCTTCCCTGCGGTCCACAGGGTAATGATGGTCGCCAGCGAAATGGCTGCTGCCGACTGGTCCCGGAACTCAATGATCACGCTGTCAAAAAAGATCGCCACCGATGCCGGGATCAGACCTTTGATCACCGCCGCCAGCATATCCTCCGAAATATTGGTATAGGGTAAGATACTGCAGACCAGAATGACGATGGGGATGATCGAAAGAAATACGAAAAAGGCAGCCCCTGCCGCGAAGGATGAGGTGTTGTTTTCCTTCATAACCCGCAGGAAATTGAAAAACTGTTGGACGATCCAGATGATTGCCTTGATCATGACTTATGCTGTCTCTCCTATAAAGCAAAAAAACCGGATACCGGTTTCTGAAAGTTGACTCCTAGCATAGCTAGGTGGGCGACCGCAGCACACGCTCTCTGCCTTCCACTGAAACTTGCTGAGGCCTGACATCAGCGTGACGATATAGGAATCCCGTTTAAAGTACTGTAGGCTCAAATAACAGAAACCCTAAAGTGGTATCCGGAACTACCTTTATTATAGCCTATACGGCACGATTTTTCAATACATTCATGTGTTTTGCCTTTACAAAGTTTCGCCCCGTTTTCGTCCATTTTGCCCACAAAAAACAGCCCGAAAAGTGTCGCCACCCCCGGACTGTTTTTTACATCATCTTATACACCCAGTTTTTCGCTCAATTCGCCCCACTCTTCGAGGTACGCATCGGCCTGTTCCGTCAGATCGTCGATCTCTTTTTGGATCTCGGCAAGCTTTACATAATCGCTGGCATACTGCGGATCGGAAAGCTTTTCGGTCAGCTCTGCTTTCTTCACATCGCTCTCTTCCATCAGCTGCTCCAGGCGGGCCAGACGACGCTCCATCTTTGCCTTTTCCTTACCGGGATTGTAGCCCTTCTTGGCATTCTCTTCCGCCGGCTTTTCCGCTGCTGCCGCATCCGTCTCCTGCGTCTTCTTTCCGGCCGCATCAATCTGCCAGACTTCCGCGCTGCTCTGCAGTTTTTCCTTGCCGTAGGTGCGCTCGTATTCTTCGTAACCGAATGGGAAGAACTCGGTCTCTCCCGGCCGGAAGATGAGCAGTGCATCTGCCAGCTGCCGGATCAGATATCGGTCATGCGATACAAAGAGCAATGTTCCCTTATAATCCGAGAGCATATCCTCCAGCGCTTCCTTGCCGACGATATCCATATGGTTGGTTGGCTCATCCAGCAGCAAAAAGTTCGGTCTGGTCTGGAACAGTTTTGCCAGTGCCAGTCGCACCTTTTCTCCACCGGAGAGGGAGCTGACTTCCTTAAATACATCATCCCCGGTAAAGAGGAATCCGCCCAGGATATTCCGCACTTCCGTCTCGGTCAGTGTCGGATATTCATCCCAAAACTCGTTCAGCACATTCTTGGTGCTCACCACCTGCGCCATCTGCTGTTCAAAATAGCCGCATTCCACGCCGTGTCCGAAGGCTACCTTGCCGCCCTTGGCCGGGATCTTTTTCATCAGTGTCTTTAGGAAGGTGGATTTGCCCAGACCGTTCCCGCCGATGATACCGATCTTCTGGCCTTTTTGAATATGGCAGCTCACCTTGGTCAGCAGTTCGTCATAGCCGATGCCCAGGTTCTCCACCTGCAACACATCGTTGCCGCTCTCTCGGGCCGGTTCCGTCATGGTATGGAACGCCTTTAAGTCGTACTCTTCTGGCTTTTCGATCTTGTCCATATGCTCGATTGCCTTGAGTTTGGACCGTGCCATGGATACCTTGGTCGGCTTGTGGATGAAGCGTTCCGCCACCTGTGACAGTCTGGCGATCTCTTTCTGCTGCGCCAGATAATCCTTCATCTGTTTTTCGTAATTCTCTTTTTTGCGTTTGACAAAATCGCTGTAGTTGCCGGGATAACGGGTCAGTTTGCCGCGCTCGATCTCGACCACACTGTCCGCCACGCGGTCCAGAAACAGCCGGTCATGGGATACCACGATCAGCGCTCTGGGATACTCGGCCAGATAACCTTCCAGCCATGCGATCGTGGAGATATCCAGGTGGTTGGTCGGCTCGTCCAGCAAGAGCAGATCCGGTTTAGACAGCAACAGTTTGATGAACGCGATCTTGGTCCGCTGCCCTCCGGAAAACTCTTTGAGCAGCCGTCCCTCATCCTCTTTGGAAAATCCGAAACGGGAAAAGACCAGTTCGTAATCTTTCTCATAGCGATAACCGCCCAGGTAAGTAAAGCGTTCTTCCAGAGCTGAATACTCTGCCACCAGTTTTTCGTCGGCATTCTGCTCGATCCGTGTGAGCAGTTCTTCCATCCGCGCCTTCATCTTCAAAATGGGCGCAAAAACACTACGGATCTCGTCGCCGAGTGTGGCGTTCTCATCCGCAAATGTCATCTGTGACAGCCAGCCTATGGTGGGATCTCCGGTTTTTACGATCACCGGTTGTTCATTACTGTCCTTGGGTGGCGGGGTGATCTCCCCCGTGATCAATTTCAGAAGTGTTGTTTTTCCGCAGCCGTTTCTGCCTACTACAGCGACCTTTTCTCCTTCGCGCACATCAAAAGCGATGTCGCGAAGGATGATGTCACCACCGTAAGCAGCGTCTGCATTACGAATACTTAATAACATAATTTAAATCTTGGTAAAAATCTCCGAATCCAGACTGTCCTCTCCCTCACGATAAGCAAAGGTTACCGGCGGTGTCTGAATGGTCAGGCCCAGCATCAGAGCCGTGGTACGGAATTTCTCGTTAACAGCCATCATTACATCTCTCATGTAGTTCTTCTTGATCATCTCATCCAGATTGTCAACGAAGGTGCTTACGCTTACATGAGTCCAGGTATCCATCTCAAAATTGATGTTCTTCTTCTCATCATCGCCCACTTCAAAGTGAACCACTACCATTGCCATGGTCGGAGCTGCCGGATTCAAAGCAATCTTCCAAGCAGTCTTGATGCCCAGCTTCATCGGCTCGGATGACGGAGCAGGCGGGTTGAACTCAAATTTCAGATTCTTGATATTGGTCGGTGCAATCGATACTTTTACATCTTTCATGGTTTTCTTTTTTCTCCTTTTTCGTTAATGATACTTAATTTTCTTTTGTTTCGAGTTTTTTAAGGATCTTGCCGGCAAAGGTCTCCAGATCCGCATTGCCGAGCTGATCCGCTTCTCCTGCGTCACAAAGCTGTGCCTGATTCGGGATGATCGGCAGTCTCACCACCTGCTCGATCCCGTACTGTCCGGCCACTTCTTCGATATGGCTGGTGCCGAAGATCTCGTGGCGCTTGCCGCAATCCGGGCACTCAAAATAGGAAAGGTTCTCTACCAGGCCCAGTACCGGCACGTTCATCATCTGCGCCATACGCACTGCCTTGCCCACGATCATCGATACCAGATCCTGCGGGCTGGTAACCACAACGATACCTTCCACCGGCAGGGACTGAAATACCGTCAGGGGTACATCGCCGGTTCCGGGAGGCATATCGACGAGCATCACATCCACATCGCCCCATGCCACTTCGGTCCAGAACTGCCGCACCGTACCGCTGATCACCGGTCCTCTCCAGATCACCGGTTCATTTTCATCTTCCAACAGCACATTGATACTCATCACCGGCATACCGCCCTTGGATACCACCGGCAACACGGCCGTGCCGTTCGATTCTGCCTTATCGGTAATACCGTACATCTTCGGGATCGAAGGTCCGGTAATATCCGCATCCAGGATGGCCGGTTTCTGTCCGGCCTTCTTCACCGCGTTTGCCAACAGAGCGGTGACGGTGGATTTTCCCACGCCGCCCTTGCCGCTGATCACGGCGATCATATGCTTTACTCTCGAACCTGCGTTGGCTGCCTCTTTGGCCGGTGCACCATGTCGGTGCCCGCAGCCGCTTTCTCCGCAGCCTTCACAGTCGGTCTTTGTACATTCCTCGCTCACTGCTTTACCTCTTTAATAAATATTTTTCAGATTTCTCCGTTGCTCTTCTTCACCAGGAACAGATCGGCGATCGCTTTGGCCAGGCGGAACGGATACAACTGCACCATCTGTGTCTGGATCAGCTCGCCCATCTTCAGATCAAAGGTGATCTGCACGAAACGGTCATCCTGCTGAAACGCATCGTTGATATACTGGCCGGGATCGGTCATGATCGTATTCGGCGTGGAGATATCGACCAGTTTGTTGATCATCATACCCATCGCGGTCGCTGCCGAACCCATCATCTGGTTCATCGACTCGGACACCGCGCTCAGATGCAGATCGGAAATCTCCTGCTCATAAAACATCCCGTGCCCGTCACTGCCCATCATCAGATCGGTCATGATCTTGACATCTTCCTCTTTCAGGAACAACACGCTGTAACCGTCCAGTCCTTTGACATAGTCCACCCTGGTTACAACCGACTTGTTCGGATGCTCCGCTACGATTGCGTCCTTATCCTTGATCTCCACATGCGGTGTGGAAATATCGATAAAACTATGGATCAGTACGCTGAGCGCTGTCACGGCATTTCCCAGCGTGATATTGGCCACCTCGCCGATGGCGGACAGTTCCATATCATTAAAACCCGCCTGCGCTGCTTTTTGTTTTGCAGCCTCCAGTGCAGCATTGTCCATGTTCCGGTATCCTCCTGCTCGTATTTCTCCGTACCTCATACCAGATTTATTTATTATAACCGTAAATCGGCTTTTTCGCAATCTTTGATTTACACATCCCCAAGTTAAGATGTATAATTTTAAATGTTAACATAAAATATTCAGGAGAATATCGATTATGAAGAAAACAGTCCGTACGGTTCTGGTTATCGTTATTATTGTTGTTATTATCGGTCTGCTGGTCCTGATCCGCGTATTGAGCGACCGTTCCGCGCAGATTCCCGAAAATGATCCTGCCGCGATCGGCAATACCCCGGGCAATCTCTATAACGGCGGCACCTTCTGCGAATCGGACGGAAAGATCTATTTTTCCAACCCCTACGACGGCGGCACCATCTATGTGATGAACAGCGACCAGAGCGATATCCACAAGCTGGTCTCCGGTTCCGATTCCATGATCAACGCGGTGAACGGCTATATCTACTATTTTTCCACCTCGGCATCCGACGGGTCCGGACTCGGTTATGTGCGTAACGGCCGCGGCATCTACCGTGTGGACGCTTCCGGCAAGACCAATGTGCTGCTGTCCCGTGTCACCACCGACAGTATGATGCTCTACGGCAACCGCCTTTACTACACCAATTTCGGCGAAAATCCTTCCAACGAAGATACCGCACTGGTGACCGTGGACAGCGTCTCCACCGACGGCAAAACCACCGCTTCCTACCTGCGGGATCATCCGAAGCTGGGCTGTGCCGCAAACGGCGTCGTTTATTATGCCGGCATGGGCGCCGACCACCATCTCTACGCACTGCGTCCGGAAAGCGGCGATGCCGTGGAAGTCTGTGCGCTCAATATGTATCTGCCCATCGTGCAGGGAGATCAGGTATACTTTCTCGATATGGACGACTCGCTGAAACTGAAAGTATATTCCTTAACGAACAATTCGGTGCAGACGCTTTCAAACGAAACCATCGATGCCTACAACCTCTATGGCGACATCATCTATTTCCAGACCGTGGATATGACCGGCGGAAGCAACTATGCCCTGAAGCGCATGCGCGTGGACGGTTCCAATGAAGAGATCGTGCGTGCCGGCACCGCAGCAGGCATTCAGATCACGGAAAAATATGTGTACTTCCACGATTTTGCCAACGACACCCCGATCTACCAGACCCCGACCTATGGCAGCGTCAATGTGACCACATTTGCCGGGGCTTCCGAAGCGGTGAAGCTTCCGTAAATATTTTTTTAATATTCTCTTCCATTTTGACGGGGTTTTTTGTATAATTTTTCGTGTATGGGCAAGTGCCCTCACTCAATAACAGATTAAAGGAGAAAAAGGCATGAAATTCGGTTACTTTGATGACGCCAACAGAGAATATGTCATCACAACTCCGAGAACTCCGTATCCGTGGATCAACTATCTCGGAACACAGGGCTTCTTTTCACTGATTTCCAACACAGCCGGCGGTTATTCTTTCTATAAGGATGCTCGTCTTCGCCGTATCACCCGTTATCGTTACAACAATGTTCCGATCGATATGGGCGGCCGTTATTTCTATATTAATGAGAACGGCACCATCTGGAACCCGGGCTGGTCTCCGGTAAAGACCGAGCTGGACGCTTATGAGTGCCGCCATGGTATGGGCTACACCATCATCAAGGGTAAGAAGAACGACCTGGCAGCACAGGTTACTTTCTTCGTTCCGCAGGATTTTGACGGCGAAGTACAGCAGGTAGTGCTGACCAACGAAGGATCTTCCGACAAGTCCTTCTCCCTCTTCTCTTTTGCAGAGTGGTGTCTGTGGGATGCGCAGGATGACTCCAACAACTTCCAGCGTAACTTCTCCACCGGCCGTGTGGAAGTAGACGGTTCCGTGATCTATCACAAGACCGAGTACAGAGACCGCCGCGACCATTTCGCATTCTATTCTGTAAATGACACGATCGACGGCTACGATACCGACAGAGATTCCTTCATCGGACTCTACAACGGTTTTGACAAGCCGCAGGCAGTCGTTGACAACAAGGCAACCGATTCCTTTGCAGACGGCTGGGCTCCGATCGCTTCCCATTACAAGAAGATCACCTTAAAGCCGGGCGAGACCAAGACCCTCGTATTCGTACTGGGTTATGTGGAGATGCCGGTCGATCAGAAGTTTGAAGCTGACGGCAAGACCATCAACAAGGTCAAAGCAAAGGCTATGATCGAGAAATTCAACACCCCGGAGAAGTTCGCAGAGGGAATGAAAGAACTGCGTGCTTACTGGGATAAGCTGCTGGGCATCCTGAATGTGGATACTCCGGACGAGCGTGTAAACCGTATGGTCAACATCTGGAACCAGTATCAGTGTATGGTTACCTTCAACCTGTCCCGTTCCGCATCCTATTTCGAATCCGGTATCGGCCGTGGTATGGGCTTCCGTGATTCCAACCAGGATGTACTGGGCTTTGTACACCAGATCCCGGATCGTGCAAAAGAGCGTATCATCGATATCGCTTCCACACAGTTCCCGGACGGCGGATGCTATCATCAGTATCAGCCGCTGACCAAGAAAGGTAACGCAGACATCGGCGGTGATTTCTCCGACGACCCGTTGTGGCTGATCCTTTCCGTTTCCGCATACATCAAGGAGACCGGTGACTGGTCCATCCTGGATGAGATGGTTCCGTACGACAACGATATGTCCGTAGCACAGACCATGCTGGAGCACCTGAAGGTTTCCTTCTATCATATCGTAAACAATTTGGGACCTCACGGACTGCCTCTGGCAATGCGCGCTGACTGGAACGACTGCATCAACCTGTCCTGCTTCTCCGACACACCGGGTGAGTCCTTCCAGACCTACACCAACCCGAAGTTTGCTGCTGAGGGTGGCTACTCCAAGACGGCAGAGTCCGTAATGGTTGCTGCACTCTTCACTTATACCGGTCCGAACTATGTAGCGATCCTGAAGCACCTGGGCAAAGATGACGAAGCTGCCAAGGCACAGGCTGAGATCGACAAGATGAAAGCCGCTATGATGGAATCCGCTTGGGACGGCGACTGGTGGCTGCGTGCTTACGATGCAAACGGTGAGAAGATGGGCTCCAAGGAATGCGAGGAAGGCCAGATCTTCATCGAGCCGCAGGGCTTTGCGATCATGTCTGATGTAGGCAAGGAGCAGGGTGCTGAGCTGAAAGCACTCAAGGCGATCGACGAGAGACTGAATACCCAGTACGGTTTGGTACTGAACAATCCGGCATTCTCCAAGTACTACATCCAGTACGGTGAGATTTCCACCTATCCGGGCGGATACAAGGAGAACGCAGGTATCTTTACACACAACAACGCTTGGATCATCTGCGCTGCTGCATATGCAGGTCAGGGTGATCAGGCATTCAAGTACTATTCCGAGATCGCTCCGGCATTTACCGAAGAGACCTCCGATATCCACAAGACTGAGCCGTATGTATACGGTCAGATGATCGGCGGTAAGGATGCAGGTTCCGATATCGGACGCACCGGCAAGAACTTTGGTCAGGGCAAGAACTCCTGGCTGACCGGTACCGCTGCTTGGAACATGGTTGCGATCTCCCAGTACATCCTGGGCGTACAGGCAGATTTCGACGGCCTGCGCATCGATCCTTCCATCCCGGCTGCATGGGACGGCCTGAAGGCTACCCGTCAGTTCCGTAACGCAACCTACGACATCAAGGTAAGCAATCCTTCCCATGTATGCAAGGGTATCAAGAGCGTTACCGTAGACGGCGCTGCTATCGAAGGCAACCTGATCCCGGCATTCGCAGACGGCAAGACTCACACCGTTGAAGTAGTGATGGGATAATCGGAAATTACAAAGATTCAAAAAGGACTGTGATCGAATGATCACAGTCCTTTTTATATTTCCATCGCATTGTTTTTATGTGTCTATGATGCGACACTCCCCCTTGGCTTCCCACCTCATCCGCCCTTCGGGCATCTTCCCCTCAAGAGGAAGGCAAGGGATTAGTTTTTCTTCACATGTTTCTCCATCGGCGCCTGTGCCATCTCGCGGATGGTCTTGCCGGTCAGCGGATGCCGTACGAACGGCGCAATCTCCGCCAGAGGCAAGATCACAAAATCCCTCTTCGCCATCTCCGGATGCGGGATCACCAGATCCTTGCTGTCATATACCAGATCATCATAAAGCAGGATATCCAGATCCAGCGGACGCGGCCCCCAGTGAACGCTGTGCTCGCGATCCCGGCCTTGTGCTTTTTCCACACCGTGTAAAAAGTGTAACAACTCCATCGGCTCATAGATGGTCTCCATCCGGAGCACGCCGTTGTAAAAATCCCTCTGCTCCACACCGCCGTACGGTGTGCTCTTGATCGGTCTCGTCATATGCTTTACACGACAGAACGGATCGTGATCGATCGCCGCGATCCCTTCTTCGATATGATGCACGCAATCCCCTTCATTGGATCCGTACGCCAGATATACGGTATGGCGTTTCCGGTGAATGCACACGGATACCGCTTGAAAATCCGCATCGATGGGAGCATCCGGTTTTTGGATCTCCAGGGTCAGCTCCCGCAGGATGGGATATTTTGCAAACAATACCGCAGAAATATGTTCCGTCACTGCCTCCAGGAGTTTCCATGTTTGCGCCTTCATCTCCTGCTGCAGGATCTCACACACTTCCTCATAGGAAACGGACGCTTCCAGATCATCGTTGATCCCGGCTTTCTGCGTAGAGCAGCCCATCGTCAGGTTGATGATAAAATCCTGCCCCTGCTCGTTCTCCCGTGCGTACACACCGTGATATGCAAATACTTTCAGACCTCGGATCCGTATCTCGTCCATAGTTCCCCCGATCAATGTCTCAACATTTGATAGAACTGATTCTGCAGTTTCTCGTCTTTTTCAAAGGCACCGCGCATTGCTACGGTCACCGTGCTGCTGCCGGGTTTCTTCACGCCGCGCATCGTCATACAGGTATGCTCTGCCTCGACCATGACCATCGCGCCGCGACATCCGAGTTCTTCCATCACGGCATCGGCGATCTGTCCGGTCAGTCGCTCCTGCATCTGCAGTCTTCTGGCGAACACTTCCACGGTACGCGCCAGTTTGGAAAGTCCGGTTACTTTTCCGTCCGGCAGATAAGCGATGTGCACCTTTCCGAAAAACGGCATCAGATGATGCTCGCAAGTCGAGAAAAAGGTGATATCCCGCTCCAGTACCATATCCTTCGAAGTTGCCGTAAATGTCCGCCCCAAATGCTGCGCCGCATTGTCATCCATACCGGCCAGCACCTCGCTGTACATCCGCGCCACCCGCTGCGGCGTATCGATCAGTCCCTCTCTGGCGGGGTCCTCCCCGATCCCTTCCAGCAGCAACCGTATCGCCTGCTGTACTTTTTTCTCATCTACCATGATACTTTTTCACAACCGTCCCTTCTTGCTCTTTATAGCTTCTTCCAATCGTCCGAGCCACGACAGCGATCCCGTTGCCAGGATCGGCAGTTTCTTTCCGGACAATAGCTGCGCCAGTTCCAGCGCCTCTTCCACGCTGTCGGCACAGGTCACACTTACACCGTATTCCTGCACGGCTTCGGCCAGATCGATCGCAGGCAGCGCCCTCGGATTGTCCGGCGGTGTCAGCGTGACCACCTGCACGGCCTTATCCAGCAGGCATCGTAACACTTCCGTATACGCCTTGTCCCGCAATACTCCCAGGATCATCACAAAAGATTTGTCCGGGAAACACACATCCAGCGTCTTTCGCAATACCTCTGCTGCCGCACCGTTGTGCGCACCGTCCATGATCAGATACGGCTTGTCCTGTAATACCGTAAAACGCCCGGACCATACCGTTTTTAACAGTCCGCAGCGCAGTTTGTTCTCTGTGATCCTGTAGCCGCGCGCCATCAGCCGTTCCAATGCTGTCACCGCAACAGCTGCATTCTCCGGCTGGTATACCCCGGCCAGAGCGATCTCCAACTTGCGGTATGCGCCCGCATCAAAGCTCTGCTTTTTTATCCCGTAGCGGATCTTCTGCGGTGTTTCCGCATAATACAGCTCTGCATTGTTTTCCTGTGCTGCTGCCTCCAGAACCGCCTGTGCTTCCGGCAGTTGCTGTGCACTCACCACATCCGCACCGGGTTTGATGATGCCCGATTTTACTCCGGCGATCTCTGCTACGGTCTTTCCCAGGATCGCCATATGATCCAGCGCGATCGGCGCAAACACGCACACTTCCGGTGCCGGGATCACATTGGTTGCGTCCGTTCGTCCGCCCAGGCCGCATTCCAGCACCACGATATCGCACTGTTTTTTTTGAAAATACCAAAATGCCAGTGCCGTCTCCACTTCAAATACCGTAGGCAGTTTTCTGCCCTCCGCCGCCATCTGCTCCGTACATTCCGCAATAAAAGCGATACCTTCGCGGATCGCCGTCTTTGCGATGGGGCGCTGCTGCACCTGGATCTTTTCCCAGGGGTCTTTTAACGCCGGTGAGAAATATCTTCCCACGCGGTAACCGGCTTCCTGCAGCACCGTAGAGATATACGCCAATATGGAGCCTTTGCCGTTGGTTCCCGCAATGTGCACATAGTGCAATCCCTTTTCCGGGTTACCCATCCGTGCAAGCAGATCCGTAAGCGCCTCCAGTCCCATCTCTTCTTTTCCGGGATTTTGGATCGCACCGGCGGAAAGGCTCTCCATATATGCTGTTACTTCTTTATCGTTCATAACAAACGCTGTTATCCGATGTCATCCGGGATACCGTCGCCATCCAGATCGCCCATATTGTGGCCGATGTTCTGCATATTCACGGTACGGCGTTTGATCTTTTCCTCGTCCGAATGCTTCAGGATAAATTCCTTGATCTCCTTGGAATTGCGGATGTGCTTCAGGGTCAGGGTCTGATCCGTCACATCACCGGTGAAACATACTACGGTTCCGGTCTTGAAGACTCTCTCCCAGAAACTTCTGCGCAGTTCCACATCGTTGATCTTGTACATATAGCAGTCTTCTTCCTTCTTGTTCAAGAAGCCGCTCTCTACGGTCACCATATCCTCACGAACGGAATATACCGTAAAGGTCCAGGGCAATCCCAAAAATCCCCATCTCTTTCTTTCTCTGAATGCCATAGTCGTCTCCCTCCTTATACACTTATATTATGCAGGCAGATCGCTCCGCCGTTAGCATCACTGTTTTATACCAGGTTTTCCTCGTCAAAACTGTGATTGTCGTTCACGCTGTTTTCTTTCTTTTCCTTTGCCGTCAGGCGCTCAATGTAATCCAATACTTCCTGATTCTGCTCACCGCAGCGGCAGCCGTACAACACATACTGATCCATCTTTTCCTTACGGATCACCTTACCGCGGATATGGATCGTGGTACCGTCTTTTTCATTGATGGTACAGGTCACATTCTTTCCGATGTTCACCGGCAGTCGCTTCTTCGGATCCACCACAAACGCAAAACCGCTGGGGCTGACATCCTTGAGCGTCGTAAATACCTGTTCCGTGATGCCTTCGATCGTAAAGATCGCCGGCTGCCATACATAGGTACGGCGCTCACCACGGCGGTTTTCAATACCTTCCGTCATCGGCGTCAGGATGCGGTGGTAGATCAGACCGTTCTTTTTGATCGTATCGATCTTGCAGTTTTTGAAGGTCCAGTTGTTCCCCTCGCCATCCGGCACTTCCATATAGATGCGGATATTCTGCCCGTTAAAGTTCACCCGCACGCCCTTGTGCATAAACGGGATCACCAGCAGACTCTTCTCACCGGTCTTCATGACACGCGAAATGAACTTGGCCTGCATATCGCTGCCATTGGAAACACAGATCTGCACTTTTACGCCCAAAGGGATATCGGTATAGTTCATCTCTCGCCTGTCTTATCGTTATACGCTGACTTCGTAAACCGCTGCCGTATAGGCCGGCACCGTCAAAAGCATTTCCCGATTCTTGGATTTCAGAGTCACACTCTTTTGTGCCTGTGTGCCGCCGTATTTCTTCCAATCGGTGGAGAGTACCAACTTCCAGCTCTCTTCCTTCTTCTTAGCCGGCTTCTTCTTACTCTTGGCCTTTTCGTCCGCAGCCTCTTCCGTTTCCGGTTCCGGCTTGTCCAAAGCCAATGCGTAATCTTCGATCGCCGTATCTCCAAAGTTCATCACATAGACATAGGACTTGTCCTTTGCCATTCGCTTCATCACATACAGGATCTTCGGTCCCTGTTCGCAATACAGCCAGGTAAAATTGTCCGCCGCATATTCATCGGCATACAATGCCGGTTCCGTCACATACAGTTTCTGCAGATCCACGATCAGATCGTACAGCCCTTTGTGCAGCGGCTGGTCTAACAATGCAAACTCGACTTCCCTGCTGTCATTCCACTCCGTACGCTCACCCAGTTCATTGCCCATAAAGGACAGCTTCTTGCCCGGATGTGCGTACATATAAGTATAATAAGCTCTCGCCTGCGCGAATTTTTCTTCGTCCGTTCCCGGCATCTTCTCCAGGATCGTTCCCCGGCCGCCGACCACTTCGTCGTGGGACAGCGAGAGGATAAAGCGCTCGGTGTAGAAATACCACATCGAGAAAGTCATCTTGTGGTAAGCCGCCTCACGCTGGGATGCCGGCTGCGATAAGAAGTACAGGCTGTCGTACATCCAGCCCATATCCCACTTGTAATCAAAGCCCAGGCCGCCTTCTTCCACCGGCTTAGTCACGCCGCCCTGCCACGAAGACGAATCTTCCGCAAAAAGCATGGTCTTGGGATGTTTCTTCTTGATCAGTGTCGTTAAGTTTCTCGCAAAGCGCATGCCCGAGTGGTTCTCACCGCGGCTCTGTTCGCCGCCGTTGTGGATCAGGCAGCTCACTGCATCCACGCGCAAACCGTCAAAGTGGAACTCGCTCAGCCAAAAATCCGCCACCGAGAGCAGGAAGCTCACCGTCTCGTTGCGCTCGTGGTTGAACATACATGTGCCCCACTGGCTTCCGCCGTCACGATAATGCTCGTACAGCGGTGTGGTATCATAGAGCTTTAATGCAAAATCATCCACTGCAAAGTGTACCGGCACATAGTCCATGATCACGCCCAGGCCCGCCTTGTGGCATTCGTCGATCAGATATTTCAAATCTGCCGGCGAACCGTAACGGGAAGTGGCTGCAAAATATCCGGTCAGCTGATAGCCCCAGGAGCCGTCATACGGATGTTCGCAGACCGGCATCATCTCGATGTGCGTATAGCCTGCCTTCTTTACATACTCGATCAAAGGCTTTGCGATCTCACGGTAATTGTACCAGCCGTTCTCATCCTCCGGGTTCCGTTTGAATGCGCCCAGATGTACTTCATAGATGGACAGCGGGCTTTTCTTGCAGTCGTTTCGCTGCTTCATCCATGCATCGTCCGTAAATTTATATTCCGAAAGATCCACGATCTTGGAAGCGCTGCCCGGACGCAGCTCCGCACCGAATGCATACGGATCCGCGTGTTCCGCACGCCAGCCGTTATGTCCGTAGATCACATATTTGTATAACTGTCCGACCTTGGCATCCTTTACCGTAATGGAGTAGATCCCGTGTTCATCCCGCTCCATCGGCACTTCCTGCCAGCCGTTGAAATCACCGAACAGGTTTACGCCCGTTGCCCCCGGCGCGTAGGTGCGGAAGGTCACTCCGCTCTTGCTCACATGGGCACCGAAATACTCGTAGGCATTCAGCGCCTTTCCTTCAAAGAAATCCTTCAGTAATGCTTCTGTTTTCATAGTCTTGCCTCCCTGCAATTCCCTCCGGCTTCCCGTCTCCTCCGGGCCGCCGTCAGTTGATCGTCACATAACCGATCCGTATTCCTTTGATGATATCGGTATTCTCACTCACCAGATACGATGCCCTCAACGCCTCATACCCGGCGCTGCCCACATCGATATCCTGCTTACCATGATCATGTAAGTATAACATATATTCCCGTGCAAGTGTTTCTTTTTTCACGGATTCGATCAGTTCCTCGCGGGAAAGCTGCAAGGCCTCCGCCGCCTTGGGGGACTGATCCAGAAAATACCGGTCCGCTTCCAAAACCGCCTTCTTTTCCTGTTCTTCCGTCAGGGAAAAGCCCGCCTTCTGCGCTTCGCATCCGTAGATAGCATCCCGCACTGCATAATCCACAACGGCCTTCCGCCCCAGATCGGACATATAGCCCGACTGATCACCTTCGTCATTCAAAAACAGGTTCCAATACTTCTTCGGATCCGTGGCATCGTATGCCTGTGCCCGGATGTCTCCGTCCCGCTCGACCTTCCATACATAATATGCCAGGTCATTTAGGGTGAGGTCCAGCATTGCCCCGTCCGGTACCGTCATGGTCACTGCCACATCCTGTAGATGCTCCTGATACGCCAGACCGCTGCTGCCGGCACCTCTGGATAACAGGATCCCCGCCAGCGCTACGAACAAAAGGCTCATGATCACCGGCCGGTACTTCCGAAAGATCCCGCGCCGGCGTTTTCTCGACGCCTGAATCGCATCCTCCTCCGTATGGCCCCGCCTTGCTCCGGCCCGGTTCAGATAATGATAGGTGATCGCTTCCCCGGTAAACGGATCGATCCGATCCATCCCGGCCTGACGACTGCTGCCGCCAACCGCGCCCCCCGTCCGATTTCCTTTTTCGATCACCTCTACCGGCTTCTCATCCACTGCAGTTTTCTCCAAACAATGCACAAACCATTCTGTTAATTATACCGCATTTTGCCTAAAACTGCAATGTATTGCCGATGCCGCGCCCCTTGACACCTCTGTTATTTCGCACTAGAATGATGAGCATCAGCAGTATCACTGCCCAGGATTAATGTATCTCGCAATATTCAAAAGAGGATAAGTGAATCACTATGTTTTATCTGATCCGGGACCATTTGGTTCCCTGCAAGGCAAACGATCTGAAAAAATGCGGCCGGGACGGTGAGCAGTATGTCGCCGTTCTGACTTCGGAACAATGGGCCGAACAACGCGACTGCTTTGAGATGGGTATCGATCTGGAATTAAATACCGCCGAGATCCTCGGCACCAAGATCGAGGTCAACTACGACTCTCTGACCGGCACCTTCGCCATCCCGGACCGAAAGGATCTGGATGCGGATGACCGTGTGTTTGCGTTTGCAATGGACGAACGCGGTGTGGTATTCATTGATGACTCCAACACCGTCAGCGAACTGATTGAAAAGATCACCAAGATCAAATATTGGCGCTTCCCTTGCCTGGAGCGATTCTTATACGATTTTCTTGAAATGATCGTGCACGAAGATCTTCTGTTGATGGAAAAATATGAGTGTGATTTGGATACCGTTGAAAAAGAGATCCTTTCCGGCGCGGATGAGGAGTGCCTGCAGAGGATCAACTTAATCCGCGGTGATGTGCGTCAGCTACGGATCAATTACGAGCAGCTGATCGACCTTGGCCAGGAACTGGAAGAAAACGAAAACAACTTTTTCAAAGAAGACAACCTGCGTTACTTCCATCTGTTCCTAAACCGTATGGCGCGGTTGTATGATGTGGCAAACTCTCTTCGTGACTATACCGTACAGCTGAACGATCTGTACAAATCGCAGATCGATATGCGTCAGAACCGCATTATGACAGTACTGACCGTTGTCACCGCGATCTTCATGCCCTTGACCCTGATCGTAGGCTGGTACGGTATGAACTTTGTCTATATGCCGGAATTGCAGTCACGCTTCGGATACCCGGCCGTCATCCTGGTATGCCTGTTGATCGTACTGTTCTGTCTGCGCTTCTTTAAAAAGAAAAAGTGGCTGTAAGCCACTTTTTTTCAGACAC
>CAMJAP010000058.1 GCA_946403625.1 uncultured Lachnospiraceae bacterium | reverse complement strand
TAACCATCAGTCCTTCCTGGGGATGCGCGGGAGCATCGCGTGTCCGCCGAGAGTAGCAGGCACGGCCACACCTCGCCGGTCTTCATTTTGCCTTATGGCGCAGAGGCTTGTTTAAATGTCGAAAAAATGCTATGTTTGATAGGGTGAGGGGGTAACAGAATGATAACGGATTCTTATGATCTTAGCGAAGCGATCATCACGCCGGAGTATTTTTTCGGAGAGAAGCAAAATATCTGTGATATTGCGATCGCGCGTGATATCAAAAAGGAGGGAACAGGTAATGAAGCAATTTCGGGTAGATTTGTGGAAAGAGGATGAGTATACATACGCGGCGGCATACGGCTTTCGGCCGAATGTGATGGCGTTTTTGCACGAAGAGGATGACAGCACCCGCAGGTGCATGGTGATGGTGCCGGGAGGCGGCTATTGTATGCTGGCGCCGCACGAAGGGGAGCTTCCGGCGATGGAATATTACAAGATGGGGATGAATGTTTTTGTACTCACCTATACAAATGATATCACCATGTCGGTGCCGCTGAAACGCCAGCCTATGGAGGACATTTCCAGAGCGGTACGCCTGATCCGTAAGCATTCCGCGGAATATCATATTGCTGCGGATAAACTTCTGGTATGCGGTTTCTCCGCAGGCGGTCATGTATGCGCCAGCCTTTGTACCCATTTTGATGACATTACCGATCCGGATCCCGATCTGAATGCGATCTCGAACAGACCGGACGGGGCGATCCTCTGTTATCCCGTGATCACTTCGGGAAAATATACGCATATCTATTCTATGCAGGCGTTGCTCGGAATGGAGCCGGATCCGGAGGAACTGGAATATTTCTCACTGGAAAAGCAGGTTACGCCCAATACACCGCCTTGCTTCTTATGGCAGACATTGGAAGATGATCTGGTGCCGGTAGAGAATATCTATCTGTTTGCAAAAGCACTGAAGGACAACGGCGTTCCGTATGCGCAGTATGTATTCCCCAAGGGCGGGCATGGACTTTCCGTAGCAAGCTACGAGCAGTTTGCGGGCTGGCAGGGAGGCGGATATGTCTGCGAACAGCTGGGGCTCGCGCTGGAACATGTGAAAGCGGATACGGCGGTGAATCTGACGCCGAAGCGCCGTGAAGAACTGATGCAGCAGTTCTTTGCACCCAAGCAGGAGGCACCGGCAGCAGAAGAGGATCCGAACAAGCATACCCCCGAAGAACTGGCGGAGATGTTTGCCGATGTCCACAGTTGGCTCGAGTTGTCACGGATCTGGTTGGAAAGATTCCTCTGATCCGGAGATATTCCCATTCGACGGAAAAAGTACTATAATGCTCTGTGTAACATGATCTGTCCGGCAGACATGAAAGAGGCAATATGACGACAAGAGAAGAAGTGCTGGCCTACGGGCTGTCCTTTGCGGATACCTATCAGGAAGCGCCGTTTCACGATCCCAACTGGCAGCTGGTGCGCGTAAAGGGAAATAAAAAAGCCTTCCTGTGGACCTACGAGCGGGAAGGAAATATCTGGATCAACGTAAAAGTGGATCCGGCGCTGCGGTTTTACTGGAGAGATAAATATGCATCCGTAATCCCCGGGTATCACCAGAATAAAGAAAACTGGAATACGGTCATATTAGACGGAACCATTCCTGCAGAAGATATCCAAAGGATGATCACAGAGAGTTATCATCTGGTGACCGATTCGCCCACGAAGCGCATCTACGAAGCGGTAAAACAGATACCGCGCGGGAAAGTAGCGACCTATGCGCAGGTGGCAAAGATGGCAGGCAATCCCAAAATGAGCCGTGCCGTCGGAAATGCGCTGCATAAAAATCCGGATCCCGACCAGATCCCCTGTTACAGAGTGGTGAATGCAAAGGGACGGCTGGCAGAGGAATTTGTCTTCGGCGGTGCCGGCGTACAGAAAAAACTGCTGGAAGCCGACGGGATCGAAGTGATTGACAACAAAGTCGATCTGGAAAAATATGGAATGTAAGGATAAAGGAGATCGAAGAGAAAACGGAAGAAGAGGAAACGGAAGAGCAATGAACGGATATATGTACGAAACACATTCGCATACCTGTGAAGGGAGCGCCTGCGGAAAGGTCTCCGGTTCGGACTATGTGGATTTCATGAAGCAGAGAGGTTTTCAGGGAATGATCATTACGGATCATTTCTTTAACGGCAACTGTGCGGTGGACCGCGATCTGCCCTGGAAGGACCGGGTGGCGTGGTATTGCAGCGGTTATCGCAAGGCATACGAGTCGGCAAAGGGAAAAGATTTTGATGTGCTGTTCGGCATCGAATTTAATTTTCAGGGCGATGAATATCTGATCTACGGGATCGACGAAAAGTGGCTGTTGGAAAATGAAGACATTGTCTATATGCCGCGAAAGGATGTCTATGCACGGGTTCACGAGACGGACGCCGTGATGATCCAGGCGCACCCGTATCGGGAGCGGGGGTATCTTGCGGATATCAAACTGACGCCGGAGATCTGCGACGGCATCGAGGTGTACAACGCAGCCAATCCGGATTATCAGAATGCGCTCGGCTATCAATACGGCAAAGAACTGGGACTGCCGATGACGGCGGGCTCGGACATTCATTATTATACGGATGATCCGATGGGCGGTATGCTGCTCCCGCACAGGATCTGTGAGATCGGCGAATATGTGCAGATGATCCGAAACCGGGAAGGCATTCCGGCGCGGATCACACTGGAGGGATGGATCGATGCGGTGGAAGATATCGCAGAACTGACACAGCCGACGAGAGATCCGGACCTGGAAGTAAAATATGTTTCCTGAGTCTTTTATTATTGATGAGATCGTTTCGATCAGGAGGGGGATTCAAAATGATCAATAAGCATGATATACGAAGAGACCAATGCCAGTTGTTTGGCAGACAGGCAAAATGCGGCTACGACTGGTGGTGGCATTCGTTCACCGGACGAAATGCCAGAACCGGCGAAGAAAAAGCGTTCTTTATTGAGTTCTTTCTGTGCAATCCGGCGTACGGTGCGGAAGAGCCGATCTTCGGTCAGACCGAGGAGAATCAAAAGCGCGGCGTTCAGCCGTCCTATCTGATGGTGAAGGCCGGTGCATGGGGCAAGGATGCGGCACAGCTGCATCGTTTCTTCGGATGGAAGCAGACGAAGGTTTCCTTCAAGGCGCCGTATCGGATCAAAGCGGATGACTGCGCGGCAAGTGAGAACCGCTTGCAGGGACGCATTCATATTACGAAGGAAGAGGCAGCAGCGCACCCGGAATGGATGTGTGACGCCGGCAGTATGGAATGGGATCTGCGGATCGACAAGCAGATCGCCTATAATGTGGGCTACGGTGCATCAACCCCGATGCGTTTGTTGCAGGCATTTGAAATGTTCTGGCATGCGGAAGGAATGAAGTCGGCCTACTCCGGTGAGGTGCGCTGGAACGGAGAACGATATCTGATCACGCCGGGCACTTCCTACGGTTATGCGGACAAAAACTGGGGACAGGATTTTACTTCGCCGTGGGTGTGGATCAGTTCCTGCAATTTAACCAGTGAGATCACCGGTAAGAAGCTGAAGAACAGTGTCTTTGATATCGGCGGCGGACGACCGAAGATCGGACCGGTCGCATTGCCGCGCAAGCTGCTTTCCGCATTCTGGTATGAGGGACGCAGTTTTGAGTTTAACTTTTCAAAATTCTGGACCAATACACATACGGAGTTTGAATGCCGCGAGACCGATACGCAGATCATCTGGCAGGTGGAACAGAGTACCTGGAGAGACCGGATGATCACGGAACTGGTCTGCGATAAGGCGGATATGCTACATGTCAATTATGAAGCGCCCAACGGTAAGAAACGACACAATCGTTTGTGGAACGGCGGAAACGGACGGGGCACCGTCTGGCTGTATCACGACGGCAGACTGATCGACCGCATCCATGTAGAGAATGCCGGATGCGAATACGGCGAATACGACCGATAGAAAGATATGGTCCGTTACAGTTTGGAAAATGGCTGTAACGGGCTTTTTTATTGGGGAAAACGGGGGCGTATGGCGGCGGAAGTGCCTTATTCTGCGCCTTCATGCAACTTAAAGTAGCGCGAATGCACGAGAGAGTAGCGGAAAATCACTTGCCAAAAAGAATCAAGTCTGATAAACTACACACCGTTGCAATGTTTTTCTTTGACAGGAATAGGGAGGAAAGGGATATGAAAAAGAGATTTTTAGTAGCAGCAGGTGCAATGACACTGAGCATGGGATTGCTGGCAGGATGCGGCGCTCCGAAGCCGGAAGAAATGGTAGACAAGATGTTTGCAGAGCAGTCGGATTCGTTTGCAGCAACCATTGATATGGATGTGGATCTGAGCGCATCTCTCGGTGCAGGTATGGATCTGGATTTTGCTACCAGCGGTACCATGGATATGGAATATGATGCTACCGATAAGGATGCACCGGCAGTTCATACCGTAATGGATGTGAAGTATGATGTGACTGCAGCCGGCGATTCTAAGAGCGACAAGGCAAGCACCGAGATGTACACCATTACAGAGGGTGACGAGATCACGGTTTATGTTCAGGATCCGGAGAGCGGAGACTGGTATAAGGAAGCTACACAGGGTGCCAGCCAGATTGATGCTGACCTGGCAGATCAGATCCGTTCGGAAGTTGCAACGGTTCTGAAGAACGGCGAGGTAGAGAAGAAAGCAGAATCCGTAAACGGCGAGGATTGCTGGGTACTGAAGCTCAACACCAATGCAGATGCGTTTGCAGGCGTATATCAGATCATTCTGGATGCTGCAGGCGAGGAAGCAAGAGAGTCTATGGAAGAGGCAGGCATTGATGATCAGATGATCGAGACCTATCTTTCCTATTTCAATGTGGATATGACCGTTTACGCATCTACCAAGACCGGCCAGATGGTAAAGGTGGATGTTGATATGTCCCAGATGGATACCGAAGGTCTGCTGAATCAGGTAAACGATGATTTCGGTATGCTGCTTGGTTTCATCGGTGTGGATCTGAGCTCCGCAAGTCTGGATATCAGCGCAATGTCTTTCAGCACCACATTTACCGAGTGGAACGATGTGGAAGTTGAGATTCCGGCAGATGTCGTTGAGAATGCACAGTAATTACAAAAGTTACAGTAGTGTCTGGTCAGGACCTAAGAGAGGAAGATGACATGAAGAAGAAATTTTTGGTAACAGCAGGCGCAATGACGCTGAGCATGGGACTGTTGGCAGGCTGCGGTGCACCGAAGCCGGAAGAGTTTGTTGACAAACTGTATGCAGAGGAGATGGATTCTTTTGCAGCCACGATCGATATGGATCTGGAATTGAGTGCTTCTCTCGGAGCAGGTATGGATCTGGATCTTTCCACCAGCGGCACTGTGGAAATGGAATATGACGGTGCGGATAAGGACGCTCCGGCCATCCATACAGTGATGGATATCAAGTATGAGGCTTCTGCAGCCGGCGATTCCAAGAGCGACAAGGCAAGCACGGAGATGTATACCGTCACCGGCGACGACAAGGTAACGGTTTATGTTCAGGATCCGACCAGCAAGAACTGGTCTATGACGGAATCCGAACTGCAGGAAAATCCGATCGATGAAGAGACCATGAAAAAGATCCGTGAAGAAATTGCGGATGTAATGAAGAACGGTGAAGTAGAGAAGAAGGCCGAAACCGTAGACGGCGAGGAATGCTGGGTACTGAAGCTGAACACCAATGCAGACGCATATATCGGCGTATACGACATTATGTTGGATGCTGTAGGCGAGGAAGCAAAGGAATCTATGGAAGAGGCCGGCGTTGATAAGGCGATGATCGAAAACTATCTTTCCTATATCAATATGGATATGACCGTATACGCATCTACCAAGACCGGTCAGCTGGTTAAGATGGATGTGGATATGTCTGACATGGATACCGAAGGTCTGCTGAATCAGGTAAACGATGATTTCGGTATGCTGTTAGGTTTCATCGGTGTGGATCTGAGCTCTGCAAGCCTGGATATCAGCAAGCTGTCCTTCAGCACCACATTCTCCGATGTCAACAATGTAGAAGTTGAAGTTCCGGACAAGGTTGTTGAGGAAGCAGAAGCTGCATTCGGCGGTAATACAAACTGGGATATGATAGAAGAAACGGTTGAAGGCAATGAAAAGATCGAAGAAGAACTGATCGAGGACGTGGAGGCAGAGGAAGAGGAAGAAGGCGAAGTGCCTGCAAATACCGACGGCTCCTATTCTCTGTGCGAATACAACGATGATGTGATCTGCGATGTCTTTGCAAGAGACGGTTTCAAACTGGATCCGAATTGGTCCTCACCGCAGTATCTGTGCTTTGAGGCAGAGGACGGATGGGAATCCTATTCCGTAGATACTACCAACTGGTTGAATGTCGATGATGCAATGGCAGAAGGCGAGAAGGAAGAAGCAGATGGTGCTGTTTACTACACGCTTACGGGTGAAGATGAGGACAAGAGAGTCACAGTAAAGACGGTGATCGATCTGGGCATCGACTACAACGGCTCTCCGGTATATGCCATCTGTGACGGTATGATGAACGAAGATAATACCGAATTATCCTATGCTACATACAGCCTGTGTTTCCGTTATAACGGTGACGATGAGTGGGTAGAGGTGAATCTGTATGAAGACGATATCGAGGATTGGAAGGCTAATGAGTACAGAGAAGTCTTTGAGGAGATCTTTCGATAATTAATCTGCGATTGTTATAAGAAAAACATATCAAAACTGCCGTGGGAGACCGCGGCAGTTTTTGTGTCATTAAACTGCCGGTATATTGTCAAGCATTTCGGGAAACAGTATAATGAGGGGGAAAAGGCGGTCGGCGCAAGGTAAAGGAGAACGCAGATGGCAGAAGAAAGAGAGATAAAGACAGAATATATACTGGATGAGATAGAAGCTTGTGAATCCGCAGAGGATCTGAAACGAGAGATCCTGCCGAAACTACGCGCGCAGGAGGAAGCCTGGGAGAAAAAGATCAACAGCATCCTGCAGGAGAAAAATCTGAGTCAGGGCAGAATGGCGGATATGTGCGGTATCAGCCGGCAGTCGGTCAACGGCTGGTGCAAGGGGAAGATACCGAAAAACCGGGAGACTTTTTTGCGCATCGGACTGGCCGTCGGATATTCCGAGCAGGAGATGGACCAGTTGCTGCAACGATACGGACATTATTCCGGTCTGTATTCCAAGAGTATGGATGACTGTGTTGCGCTTTATGTGATCCGTCACGGAGAAAGTCTGAGCGGTGTGGAAAGAATCCTGTTATATGATGAGATCCTGCAGAGGATCCATGAAAAGATCTTTCATCTGCAGGCAGGCGGGGAGGCCGAGATCATTACCACACGGCGCTTTGATGAAGCGTTGGCCGGAGTAAAGAACGAGGCGGAATTGGAGCATTTCATTAAAGAGAACATCGCGGTCTTTGCCGGGGCGTATCACCGGCTGTATTCCTATATTGAAATGCACATTCAGTCAAACTATATGGATTTTACCGATGTAAGGAGCATTTCCGAGATCGCGCAGATCCAGGGATGGTCATCCTCGCTGCGCAATGCGGTTTCCGAGATACGGCAGGCCAAATGGATACCGAACCGTAACAAGATCATATCTCTGGGACTGCATCTGTGTATGAACCGGGACCAGGTCGATGAGATGCTGGAACTGGCGCATATGGAACCGCTATACGCAAAGAATATTTTCGAAACCGTCATCATGTTTATTTTGATCGATGCGGAGTTAAATGATGTGACGGATCAGGAGTCCGGCTATTATCATCCGGATGAACTCTGCGATTATGCAAGAGAGATCCTGGATGAATTGGGATTGCCGGAAACAGAGAGTTTTTTATCCGAATTACCGGAGCCGGAGGAAGAGCGTGAAGAAGAGTAATCAGTTGATCGTGGTGGAACCGAATCGTTTGAAAGCCTATTCGCTGGATGACAAACTGGTCTGGAAAGTGGGGCGGCCTTCGCAGAACAATAACCCGGATATCCGGATGCATGCAGCAACCGTCAGCCGGCAGCAGGGATGGATCCGTAATATCAACGGAGTATGGTTCTATGCGGAGCGCAAGGGCAAGAACGGAACTTTTCGCAACGGAAAGCCGGTGACCTGCGGGATCGGCGGTCGCATCAAGCCTCTGTTGTTAAAACACGGCGATGTCATGCTTTTTGGCGCGGGATCGGAACCGGTGGTAGATCCCCGCACGGTTATGACGGTATTTTTGGAGCAGTGCCCGGAAGGTACCTGGCGCGCAGAAGGAACTGCGGCATCACGCAAACTGCTGTTTACGGACGGTGAGCAGTCGCTTACCTTAAATAAGCCGGCGGTGGGCAGTTTTATTGAATTGGAAAAAGGCATTGCAATCTACATGGGAGAGATCACATGGCTGCTCGGTGATATTACCGTGATCGGGACATTGTGAGCAAGAGGGATGATCAGTGGCTGATTTTTGGGAAAATCATGCGGAAGAGATTCTTATCACCCTGGATGAACAGGGGCATCTGTTTCCGCCACTCCGACTGAATCGACAGGGACAGGGATTAAAACTGCTGGGTCGCGGCGGTTTTTCTTGCGTGTATGAAATGGCAGACCCTGCGAATCCGGATCGCTCCTGTGCACTGAAAGTAAGCGGCTTTCGCGCTCAGACGATCGGTTCGAAGGCGTTTCGCAGCGCGAGCAGGATCCAGTGGGGCTTGAGTCAGGAATCTCCCTACATCGTAAAAATACTGTATTTTCAGGAATTGCTGGTAGCAACCGATGATAACGGCGCGGTTACGGATGTAAAGAAAGTGACCAAGGAGCTGACGGAAGAACCGGCCGGGTATCGTTATCTGCAGATGGTCTTTATGGAAAAGCTGGAAAGCGTTCTGGAAAGAACCCGTAAGGATCGTTCGGAACCGGCGGGGAAAAAGCACAATGCGGAAAAGGAAGCATTGAAATTTGCAGCCGAAATCGGGCTGGCATTGGAATCGGCGCATGTCCGGGAATATCTGCACAGGGATGTGAAGCTGGAGAATGTCTTTTGGGATCCCACGGAAAAGGTCTATAAACTGGGAGATTTCGGTATCGCCAGACGAATGGAGGCCGGAAGTGCCGGGACCATCGTTTTTTCGGACGGATACGGGGCGCCGGAGATCCTTCGTATGCATGATGCGCACTACGATGCCAAAGCTGAGATCTATTCCCTCGGCATCTGTCTGTATCTGCTCTTAAACGATCTGAAATTTCCGGGTTCGGATAATTATTATCCCAAAACAGAGATCCAATATCAGGAGAATTTTGTATTTCCGGCACCGCGATATGCATCTGCGGGTATGACCAACCTGATCCGCAGAATGTGCAGTTTTTATGCAAAAGACCGCTATCGTTCCATGGAAGAGGTGCTCATGGCCCTGGCGGGGCTGGAGGAGCCGGAAGAAGACGAAGAACTCTCGGCTCTGATGGAAACCGTAATGGAAACGGTGCAATACGAAACGGAGACCGCAACCGCAGCGAATGCCGATGCGACAACGGCGTATACGGAGAATCGGGAAGCGGCAGAGGATGAGGCGGAAAAGCCCGGATCCAGAGCGGAAGCGAAAAAGAAAGAGCGATTGTATGATCTGTGTTACCGGGAAGATACGATCAAGTATGTTCTGATCCTGACGCCGCTGGTCACACTGCTGTTGCATGCCATACAGCCGTTTGCGCAGATGCCGGCGGGGTGGATCTGGTATCTGGCACCGGTTGTGCTTTTGTTTGAAACCTTGCTGCAGAGACTAAAGGAGATGCATGTGCTCTTCGGAATGCTGATCCTGGGAGGAATCGTCTTTTCCGTGATCTCCCATGGATTTTTCTTTGCACATATCCTGTGGATCCTTTGTATTTTGATCGGTTGTCCGGCCTTGACGGCGGTGGGGGCACTTTCCTCAGGGTTATGGATCCTGTTGGCACAGACGGAAAAACTGCGTTTTTTGGACAGGCTGCATCAATGGGATCTGGGATGGATCCTGCTGGTTGCGGTGATGCTGGTGGCATATTTGTATTTTGACGTACGGCGCCTTTGGGGAAAAACAACCTATCTGCGGGCGTGGCTGGCGGTGAAGATTTATGATGTGATGTTTTTGGCCATGGCACTGGCCGGCATTGTTTTGTGGATCCTGCAGAAAGCATCGGTGATCGAATTGCCGGAGTTGCTTACCCGGATGCATCTGATCCGTACCGGTGTTGCGGGATTTGCCGGATTTGTTTTTCTGGCTTGGAAGAGCGGAGTTTTAGAAGAGGAAGCGGAGTAGATGGCAGGGGTATGGACAGATAAAGATATCGAAATGATTCTGCGGCAGTTGAACGAACGGGAACTGCCTTTTTCGAAGTATGTCTTTTCGGCGCTGGGAGAGGGGCTGCATCTGCTCGGTTCCGGCGGATTTGCCAAGGTGTATGAGGCGGAAAAACGGAAGAACACCAAACAAAAAAAGAAATATGCCCTCAAGGTGATCGGGTTTGAGACTGCGATCCGGGAATCGGAAGAAGCCTTCCGGACGAAGGTGGAGGCACAGCAATCTCTGGAACACTCCTGCGATCATATCGTAAAGATCTATGAATACAAGGAACTGCGGGTATGGATCAAGGGCGACTGTGAAGTGACGGAGGTACAGGAAGTTACCTGGGACACGCCGGCGGTGCAGCCGGAAGGCCACGAAGGCGAGTTGCTGCGGCTGCAGTTTATTCTGATGGAAAAACTGACGCCGGTTATGAATAAGAGCGGGAGGATACGGAGCGTTTATCCGGAGCAATTGCTTCGTGAGGAACAGGAACTGCTGAAACTGGCGCGGCATATCGGCAGAGCGATAGCGAAAGTGCATAGCAAAGAACTGCTTCATTACGATATCAAACCGGACAACATCTTCTATCATGAAAAGAAGGGGATCTACAAACTGGGAGATTTCGGTGTGGCAAGCGTAACGGAACACGGCTTTGCCAAGGCACCGGCCCGTTCCTACGGGTATGTGGCACCGGAGGTGAGCGAAGATAAGTGTGATGCCACGGCGGATATCTATTCCTTTGGTATGACATTGTATGTTCTGCTGAACGATTTGTGTTTTCCGGGTTCCAAGACTTTCCGGGCAAACCCGCATCAATATGAAGAGGGGTATGAGCCGCCGCGACCGCGGAACGGATCGGATGATCTGGCAAAGATCGTACTGCGGATGCTCCGTTTTGATCCGGATGAGCGGTATCAGACGACGGAAGAGGTGTTGAATGAACTGGACAAGCTGAAGTACGGCAGACGGGTGAAATACCAGAGGGAACACAAGAATACTTCGCTGGTCATGGGAACGGCATTTGCTGTTCTGGGGGCGATCGCGTGGACACTGACTTTCGGAGCCGGACGGACACTGGATTTTTCCATTCCCATATATCTTTGCTGCGGCCTGTGCGGGATCCGGGCGCTGGTGCATCTGTTCAAAAAGAAGACCGGGTTCTGGTCGTTTCTGATATTTATTGCCGGAACGGTACTGATCGTTCAGACGGGGATCACCTGGTGGAAGATCGTGCTGATGATCCTGGGGCTGGTTATGGATCTGGCACCCGGAGTGATCGGTGTAGCGTGTCTTGCGGGAAACATGACCTATCGGTATGCGCAGGCAGCAGCCCTGGAAGTCGGGGTGTATTCGGAATACCGGTGGCTGGCCGTCCTGCTGCTGTCTTTGGCGGTATTACTGATATATGTTCATTGTATTTTGGAAGAAAGAGATGAGAAACTGGCGGAGTCGTATCTGAAACGGAACCGTATCTGGCTGGGTGGAACGGTGGCGTATGCCATGCTGCTGATCGTGAACTGGAGCATTCATTACGGGGCCGGGCACCGCCTTGATCCGTACCGCGCGATCTTCGGGGCGGAGAACATAGAGACATTTCTGACCTGGAATCCCAAGATGGTGGGGATCTGCGGAGCCGTTTTCTGCCTGGGATGGATGTTCCGGGAATGGGGGCTGATCCAACTGGAAAAGATAGGGGAAAAGCTCACGGAAATGGCGAAGCAGGAAGAATAAAGTTGAATCGGTTATAAACGAAAAATGTTGTGAAAACAGATAACGAATGATATAATATTTCCGATCATTCACAAGAACGAGGTGTGGAGACCGGTTTTTTGCCATGGGCGATCGCCGGGTGTAAAGTTTGGATGTAATGCCGATGGCGGCATAGCAGTATGATACAGAACAGTAAGGAACTCCCGGGAGATTGCGGAAAGGCAGCCGCGGGAGCGTAGCGATAGAAACAGATCACACATAAGGAAGGAGTGACGAAACGGAGTTATGGAGAGTTTTGAAGAAAAGGCAAATGTAAACGAAAGTACTTCGGAAGGTGCGAACGAAGAGATCAGTTCCGGGGAGATCCTGGAGATCCTGCTGAACACAAGAGAGCAGGGGCAGATGATGGAGCAGTTGATCAAGAATCAGATCGAAGTAAAGGATGAGATGATCAACAAGCTGTATAAAGAGCTGGAAAGCAGCAAACAGGATGTGGCAGACCGCTTTACGGACCAGCTGATGAAGGCAGTCATCAAGGTTCGCAAGGATATGAACAAACGATTGGGATCTGCGGAATGGGAGAGCCTGTCGGCCGACGAGATCCGCAAGGAGTATCAGTACACGTTTGAAGATCTGACCGACCTGTTGGAGCAGCAAAATGTGGATGCATACACGACAGCGGTCGGAGAGCCGTTTAATCCGGCGATCCACCAGTCCAAGATCGAAGCAACCGATGATCCGGCACGGGACAAGACGGTAAAGCAGAGCCTGGCAGAGGGTTATCGCAAGGGCGACAAGATCCTGCTTCCGGAGCGCGTGATCGTATATCAGTACAAAGAAAAGACGGAATAAATAAGACTTACATAAACCATATCTTATATAAGAAAAGGAGACAGAAAAATGAAGTATGTATTTGGTATTGACTTGGGAACTACTTATTCCTGCATTTCCTACATCGATGAGTACGGAAAGCCGGTAGTATTAAAGAACAGCGACGGCGATCATACCACCCCGTCCGTAGTTATGGTAGAATCCGAAAGCAACATCATCGTCGGTACGGAAGCAAAGAGATCCATCGAAGTGGAGCCGGACAAGACCGTACAGTTCATCAAGAGAAAGATGGGTAAGGAGAATGACTCCGTAACATTGAACGGTACAACCTATCATGCACCCGAGATCTCCTCTATGATCCTGAAAAAGATCGTAAACGATGCAAACGAAGAACTGAGACAGACCGGCGTTCTGCAGGATGGCGAAAAGGTGACGGATGTCGTGATCACCTGCCCGGCATACTTCGGTTTGACCGAAAGACAGGCAACCAAGACTGCCGGCGAACTGGCAGGCCTGAATGTCTTGAACATCATCAATGAGCCGACCGCAGCAGCCATCAGCTACGGTGTGTCCGGCAATGACAAGCACGAGACCGTTCTGGTATATGACCTGGGCGGCGGTACCTTCGATATCACGGTTATGGATATTAACGGAAGCAATATTTCGGTCGTATGTACCGGCGGTGATGACCAGCTGGGCGGTAAAGACTGGGATGAAGCATTCATGGATTATGTAACGGGCCGTTATGAGGAAGAGTACGGCGAGGACCTTTCGGAAGATCCGGAAGCGATCGCATCCCTGTATGTGGATGTAGAGACCTGGAAGAAGGCACTGACTTCGAGAGAAAAGGTAAACATCTCCGTAAACGGACCTGCAGGCAGACTGCGTGAGGAGATGACACGCGAAAAGTATGAGGAGATCACCTCCGATCTGCTCAACAGAACCAAGAACCTGTTGGACGATGTACTGGCAACGGCAACCAGCCAGGGTTATCCGCTGAGCAAAATCGATAAGGTGCTGCTCGTAGGCGGTTCTTCTAGAATGCCGCAGGTAGCTGCAATGATCGAGCGCGATTATCATGTAACACCGGTTATGGCAGATCCGGACGAAGCGGTTGCCAAGGGTGCAGCAATCTATGCAAGCAATGAGAAGGCATATAACGATTTCGTACAGGTAGAAGCACAGAAAGCCGGCAAGACCGTAGAAGAGATCAAGGAAGACAACCTGATCAGCGGTGAGATGGACAAGAAGTTCATGATGATGTCCGGCGGTACGAGCGGTGCAATGAAGATCAGCATCACCAATGTTCTTTCCAGAACCTACGGAATCGAAGCTCTGGATGAGAACGATAATCCGCAGATCAGCAATATCCTGATGATCAATGCAAAACTGCCGGCAAAGGAAACGAAGAGATTCTTCACCGCAGCCGACAATCAGGGCGCAGTAGAGCTGAAGATCTTCGAAAGCAGAAGTACGGATCCGTATATGAGCATTGAGGATAAGCAGCCGATCACGGTTTCGGAGATGAGATTCCAGACCAGAGTGCCGAAGGGTACCCCGTTGGAAGTTTCACTGGCACTGGATAACTCCGGTATCCTGCATATCATCGCGGAAGAGCAGTACAATCATACCAAACTGGATACCACATTCCAGCTGGCAAACCAGATGACCGATGAAGAAATGAAGAAAGCAGCGATGAGAATTTCTACGGCAACCGTAGAATAATTCGGAGGGTTTTATGGCAGCACTGACTATTTTTTGGTGTTCGGCAATTGCAATCCTGTTCTATCTCGTATTTGTCATTTTCCATGCGATCGCGTCTTTGTTCACGGCGCTGGAAAATGCCGGTACGACGGTTGCGATCATCGGTTTTGTCGGCTCGTTGGTAGCAGGTTTCTTCTATGTTCTGTACGCCATTGTCGTGATGATCATAGAAGCAGGATTTTTTTCGGCATTACTCGCCATCGTAGCGATGATCATCGGTATTGTCGTGCTGATAGCGCTGGGAGGCACATTGGGACTGACGGTGATAGAGTTTTTGGCCGGCATAATATTCCTTTTTTCGGGAATCATTGTCAAGATCTGCACATTTATCTGTGATCAGGCGTTCAAGATCTATCTGGGATGCCTGAGAAAGATTATGACAAAAGTTCTGATCGGAAAGTGAAGGGTGTAAAAGAATGGCGAATGTTCGTGACAAAATTCTGCAAGACTATAATATCGATATCGATCAGGAAAATATTCTCAAGTTATACAAGATCGATTCGGCAGATCTTACCGATCAGCAGGTTGCGGAGAAAATAGCGGAAACCCGGAAACGGTGGAATTCCAGTATCAACGGCGCAAATGAAAAGAATGCGCAGCGAGACCGGGCGAGACTGGAGAAAGCGGATAAATACGAAAAGATCCTGCAAAATGCAAAGCTCAGAAAGCAGATGCATGCGTATTATCAGAATCCGAACGCCGGAGCGAGCGGAGAGACGAGCGCTGCAGGTCCGGGAGTAAGTGCTTTTGCAAAAGAATACTTTGAGGTGGTTGCCACTACCAAAAAGCTCGATAAGAAAGATTTTGAATTCTTCATCAAGTATTATCCGGCGGAACGAAAAAACAGCAAGGCCATCAAGGAAATGCTGGTAAATGACTTCAAGGTGAAAGGCCTGGGAAAGGACGAGCAGGACACCGGGAAGGAAGCCGAAGAGGAAGAAGGAAAGAAAAAGGACGATTCCAACCCGATGATCACCAACCTGTTCCAGGAAGCAACGATCCTGGCAATGGGTAAGATCAGTGACCTGTATAAGGAAACGATCGGTAACGAGGAGGTCTGCAACCGGTATCCGAAACTGAGAAACAGTTTGTATGATTTCCTGGAGATTGACGATCTGGAGGATGCCAAGGAGATCGAGGCGAGGATCCAGAATAAGGCGCAGGAGATCTACGCAGTGCGTCAGGAGAAGGGCGCCGCATACATTCCGCTGGTCGATCTGCTGAACAAACTGAAAAGCATCACCAACAACAAGGATGTGGTGGATAATATTCCCGAAGTCAAGTTGTTGCTCAAATATCCGTCGCTGACCGCCTATATGTATTCTTTTGTCAATATGAAAAAGAATACGATGGAAAAGATGGTGACGATCGCGCAAAGAGAGTATTCGTTCCGGGATGATGTGGATTTCATTCTGAATTATTACAAGCCCATTCATGACAACTTCGGTATCACGGATGGCGGCATCGGTTCTTTACTGCAAAAAGCGGAAAAGAAAGCAAAGCAGAACGAAGTTTACAAAAAGGTTGAGGAAAAACTGGGCCTGGATAAAAACCGGCCGAAGCCGAATCCTCTGCGTGATGTGATCCACTTCCTGGTATATTGGCCGCTGGTTGCATTCTACTTTATCTTTGAATTGACCAAGGCAATATTCACGGAATTGCACCGGCTGGTCATCCCGATCTTTATCGCTTTGTTTGTGATAGAGAACCACTACCTGCCGAAGATCCTGCCGATTGAAAACCTGACGGTGTTCGGTAAGATGTTCCATAAGGGACAATGGACGGAGCATATGGAAAAGTTTATGCCCATGCCCAACGGCATAGGAATGATCTTTTTCTCACTGGGTTATATCGTTGTAGTATTGATGCTGTATGTTTTGCCACCGTTGTTTGCGGCATTTTGTGCAAGCGAATTTACGGAGCAGTTGAACAAGGGCTTTGACTGGATGGGCCTGGAGAGAACTTTCCAGAAGTTGTTTGAGGCAACCCGGAACCAGTCGTTGGATGACTTCAAACGATCCAAGGGACTATTCGTGAAGAAACGGATCCCGAAGATCATCATCAATATCATATCCACCGTAGTGCTGGTGTTCCTGCTCAGTAAGGTGCCCGGAACGATGCGGTTCCTGTTCGGATCCCTGCATCCGGAAAAGCAGGAGGAACAACAGGTGGAAGAGACAGGGCCGGAAGAATTGGAGACACCGGTTACCGAAGCGGAGGTTCCGGAGGAAGAGCCTGCAGTGACCGGGCCGTTGATGGTCATCACGGAAGGCAACTCGAATATCCGATCCGGTCCGGGAACGAGCCACGATGTGCTGCGGGTGGCAGACGAAGGCGAGACCTTTATCGCTACGGGGAATGAAGATGTCAAATCCAGCGGCAGCGTCTGGTATGAGGTTTACCTGAATGAGGAAGGTACCGAAACCGGCTGGGCGAGCCAAAAGGTCATCCGCTTCGTAGAAGAAGGCGAGACATTTGATTCGGAGGAAGAGAGTCAATGAGTGAACGCGGACAAAAAATATTCAAGATCATCGTTTGGGTGGTGATCGGCATAATGCTGGTGGTCTACTTTGTTCATATGTTTACCGACAAGAAAGCGGAGAATGCGGACGAAGGAAGCGAGACAGCCAAAACGGAGTGGGTACAGCCGGCAGAGGTATCCTACGAAGAAGCCGTGTAAAGTTCTGCTGAAATATACGAAGATCAAAAATGCCATAATAATGTCATCAACCAAACAGGAGGACATTATTATGGCATATGATTTTTCAGTACCCTGTATTGAACGCGAGAGCGCAAACGGTATCGAGCAGGTTTCCCTGGCCACCGGTCATTTTTCCAATCGCAAGATCTTTCTTTTCGGTGAAGTCGGGGATGAGATGCTGCATTCTTTTACCCTGCAGATCATGAGTCTGATGGAAGATTCCCAATCCGAGATCAATATCTATATCAACAGCCCCGGCGGAGAAGTGAATGCGGGACTGGCGATCTATGATCTGATCCGTTCATGCACGGCGCCCATCAATATGTACTGCATCGGTATGGCGGCCAGCATGGGAGCGGTGATCTTTTCCGGGGGACCCAGGGGACGGCGCTATATCCTGCCGCACAGCAAAGTGATGATCCACGAGCCGCTGATCCCGCGCGGTGTGGGAGGATCGGCATCCAGCATCAAGAGTACGGCGGATTCCATCCTGCAGACCAAGGAACTGATCAACGGGATCCTGGCGCAGAACACCGGCAGAACCATGGAGGAGATCGACAAGGCGACCGATCACGACAACTTTATGACCGCGGACGAAGCCATAGAATTCGGGCTGTGCGACCGGATCATTACGACCATAAGGTAAAGAAGTAAGGGCGGTCTTTGACGGAAAAAGGACGGCCCTTTTTGTGTGCAAACCGGTTGCATTCTGCGAGGTTATCATGGTAAGATGAATCGGTAACCATACTCAGATCATCCGATGAAAAAGGGGGTTTTTCATGCAGACTGCAGTGAATCCGAACGCAAGCGAAAATGCGAAAAAGTTGTTAAATTATCTGTCCGATACCGCCGGTAAGGCCATCATCACCGGACAGCATACCCAGACGATCCCGATGGAAGAGATCAGCTATATTGAAGAAGTGACCGGCAAGACACCGAAGCTGCGCGGCTTTGAGCTGCTGGCGTATTCGCCCAATATCAACTATGATGACGCGTCCGAACCGTGCCTGACCGAGATCTATGAGAACCGCGGCACCATGGAAGTGGCGCTGGACTGGGCACAGAAGACCGACGGTATCGTGACCTTTTCCTATCACTGGTATTCGCCGATCGGCGGAAGAGACAAGAGCTTTTATGCGGAGCATACGGACTTTGATGCTTCGAAGGTATTGGTAGAGGGCACCCCGGAGCGCGAGGCATTTTTCCACGATATGGATGCCATGGCAGAGCTGCTCAAGCCGTTTGCGGAAAAGGACATCCCGATCCTGTGGAGACCGTTCCACGAATCTGACGGTACCTGGTTCTGGTGGGGCGCAAAGGGACCGGAAGTGGCGCGCGAGCTTTACAAATTGATGTACGACCGCTATGTGAATGTTCATCATTTGAACAATCTGGTATGGGTATGGAACTGCCGTCTGAAGGAAGGCTATCCGGGGGATGAATATGTGGATGTGATCTCCGTGGACATCTATCTGCCGGAATATGCACCGACCGATTATGCATCGGATTACGAGCAGCTGATCGCCAATACGACCAAGAACAAGGTGGCGGCACTGGCCGAGATCGGCTATCTTCCGGATGTGGATCTGCTGGCAAAGAGCCGTATCCCTTGGGCATACTTTATGACCTGGTCAAAGGAATTCTGCATCGGCGAGCAGTACAACAGCAAAGAGAATATGAAGAAGGCATACAACAACAGCTATGCCATCACACTGTAATAACAGTTTTTCGGAAAGGGCGCTCCCAAACGGAGCGCTCTTTTTGCATGTCTGTAAAGTTGCGCTGAAAGTGACACCGGCCGAATAGGATACAATTAGGGCATCATCAAACAAACTAATAAATCACAGGAGGAAAAGCTTATGAGTGCAGCAGAGAACAATTACGGATATATGATCCTTCCGGACGGAAAATATTACAGTCTGAACGATCGGGAGACACGACTGAACAACAATGTGATGGTGGTGGGAACCACGGGCTCGGCAAAGACCAGAACCGTGATCACCCCGAACCTGTTGGAGTGCATCGGCAGTTATATCGTCACGGATCCCAAGGGTAATCTGTACCGCCAATGGGGCGGCTATATGGAAAAGAACGGTTATCGCGTGATCCGGGTGAGTTTCATCCATCCGGAGCTGTCCGCGCACTACAATCCGTTGCGCTATGTGAAGAGCACACAGCAGATCCAGCAGCTTTCCAGCGGGCTGGTCCGAAGCGACGGTTCCTATGATACCAAGGCGGATCCGTTCTGGGACGCCACGGCACTGATGCTGTTAAACGGTGTGATCGGGCTGGTGAAGGAGAGTATACCGGAGAATGACCCGCGGCACAATTTCCATTATGTACTGGAGCTGCTCCGGATGGCCGGCCGGGACGAGGAGAAGCGTACCTCCCTGGCGATGATGATGGAACGGCATCATGTAACACATCCGAACAGCTGGGCGTATAAGCAGTTCCAAAATGTGAACCAGTCGCCGGACAAGACCTTCAATACTATCGTGACCACTTCCATCGGAAAGTTTTCTTCTCTGGATACCGAAGAACTGGCAAAGATGATGAAGAAGGACGATATCGATTTTGCTTCCATCGGGCAGCAGAAGACGGCGGTCTTTGTGGAAGTGTCCGATTCCGACCGCTCTATGGATATGCTGATCAATATGTTCTTTACGCAGGCAATGAATCAGTTGTGTACCTATGCGGACGAGAAGTGCGAGAACAGCCAGCTGCCGGTACCGGTGCGCTTCTTTATGGATGATTTTGCCACCAACTGTAAGATCGACAACTTTGAAAATATGGTCTCCAACATCCGCTCCCGCAAGATCTCGGTCATTCTGATCCTGCAGTCCCTGTCCCAGCTGGAGCAGAGTTATGCGACCGGTGCCCATACCATCATCGACGACTGTGATACGATGATCTATATGGGCGGCAACGATCCGCAGACGGCCCACGAGATCGCGGTGCGCTGCAACAAGACCACGCAGACCATACTGCATATGCCGTTGTGTTCCAGCTGGATCTTTCGCCGCGGCACCACACCGTTTATGACCCGCAACATGGAACTGGACGATTACCTGGCGTGGAAGGAAAACTATGCGGACAACCGGCGATGCCGATAATTGCCTCTTGACGAATCCGCGGTATTTGCCGTATAATAGCAGAACAAATCAATAGTCGGACACGAAAAGCTGTGACGGAGACAGTACGCACACAGGAAATGCAAAGCGAGCCGGGGACGGTGAGAGCCCGGTGAGAGTAATGTGCAGCGGAAAATCACTCCCAAGCCGCGCCCCGAAGTGACCGGAGGAACATCCGATGGTTCAGTAGACGGCGACGTAATGCCTGCGTTATGGGCAAACGTATAAAAGGGAGAGATCGGATCTCGAACGGAGTACGCGGTAAGAGGTGGTTGTGAGTTCACGGGCTCATCCTGTTACGGGATGGGCCCTTTTTACATTAACAAAAGGAGGACGCGAGATGTATCAGAAAGTATCCAAAGACCAAAATTTCGTAGCGCGTGAAAAAGAAGTCGAGAAATTCTGGAAAGACAATGACATCTTTCAGAAGAGTATCAAGGAACGGGAGGGCTGCCCGACCTATATGTTTTATGACGGACCGCCGACGGCAAACGGCAAGCCGCACATCGGCCATGTGCTGACCCGTGTTATCAAGGATATGATCCCCAGATACCGTACCATGAAGGGCAATATGGTACCGCGTAAGGCAGGCTGGGATACCCACGGACTTCCGGTAGAGATTGAAGTGGAGAAGCTGCTGGGCCTGGATGGCAAGGATCAGATCGAAGCATACGGTCTGGAGCCGTTCATCGAGAAATGTAAAGAATCCGTATGGAAATATAAGGGAATGTGGGAAGATTTCTCCGGAACCGTTGGTTTCTGGGCAGATATGGACAATCCCTATGTTACCTATGATGACAACTTCATCGAGTCCGAGTGGTGGGGCTTGAACGAGATCTGGAAGAAAGGCCTGCTGTACAAGGGCTTCAAGATCGTTCCGTACTGCCCTCGCTGCGGTACCCCGCTTTCCGCACAGGAAGTAGCACAGGGCTACAAGGATGTAAAGGAACGTTCCGCGATCGTTCGTTTCAAGTGCAAGGACGAGGATGCATTCATCCTGGCTTGGACCACCACACCGTGGACACTGCCTTCCAACGTGGCACTCTGCGTACATCCGGAAGAGACCTACTGCAAGGTAAAGGCTTGCGACGGCAATACCTACTATATGGCAAAGGCACTGCTGGATACCGTTCTGAGCCAGCTGTTGACCAAGGAAGATAAGGAAGCCGGCAAGGCAGCTTACGAAGTGCTGGAGACTTACAAGGGTACCGATCTGGAGCACAAAGAGTACGAGCCGCTGTATGACTGCGCAAAGGCAGATGCGGATCGTCAGCACAAGAACGGTTTCTATGTAGTATGTGATGAATACGTTACGATGACCGACGGTACCGGTGTGGTACATATCGCTCCGGCTTTCGGTGAAGACGATGCGAATGTAGGCCGCAAGTATGACCTGCCGTTCGTACAGATGGTAGATGAAAAGGGTGTGCTGAAAGAGAGCACTCCGTTCGCCGGTATGCGCTGCAAGCCCAATGCCAAGGAACTGGCAGAAGGTGTGATCAGTGCCGATCCGGAAGTATTGAAAGACCTGTCCGCAAGAAAACTGCTCTTTGCGGCACCGAAGTTTGAGCACAGCTATCCGCACTGCTGGAGATGCGATACCCCGCTTCTCTACTATGCACGCGAGAGCTGGTACATCAAGATGACTGCGGTGAAGGAAAACATGATCCGCAACAACAACCAGATCAACTGGATCCCGGAATCCATCGGTAAGGGCCGTTTCGGTGACTGGCTGGAGAACCTGCAGGATTGGGCGATCTCCCGTAACCGTTACTGGGGGACCCCGCTCAACATCTGGGAGTGCGAATGCGGCGAGTTGCATTCCGTAGGATCCCGTCAGGAACTGGCAGATCTCTCCGGAGATCCGAATGCGGCAAAGGTGGAACTGCATCGTCCGTACATCGACGAAGTGACCTTCCCCTGTCCGAAGTGCGGTAAGACCATGCACCGTGTACCGGAAGTGATCGACTGCTGGTTTGACTCCGGTGCAATGCCGTATGCACAGCATCATTATCCGTTTGAGAATCAGGAACTGTTCAAGGCACAGTATCCGGCACAGTTCATCTCCGAGGCGGTAGACCAGACCCGTGGCTGGTTCTACTCCCTGCTGGCAGAGTCCACACTGCTCTTTGACAGCCCGTGCTATCAGAACGTTATCGTTCTGGGACACGTACAGGATGAGAACGGCCAGAAGATGAGTAAGTCCAAGGGCAACGCCGTAGATCCGTTTGACGCGCTGGCAAAGCATGGCGCCGATGCGATCCGCTGGTACTTCTACATCAACTCCGCACCGTGGCTGCCGAACCGTTTCCACGACGGTGCCGTGACCGAAGGTCAGCGTAAGTTTATGGATACCCTGTGGAACACCTACGCATTCTGGGTACTGTATGCCGAGATCGACCAGTTCGATGCATCCAAGTACACCCTGGAATATGACAAGCTGCCGGTAATCGACAAGTGGCTGCTGTCCCGTCTGAATACCGTAGTGGGTGAAGTGGACAGCGACTTAAACGACTACAAGATCCCGGAAGCAGCCAGAGCATTGGACGACTTTGTCGATGAGATGAGTAACTGGTATGTGCGCCGCTGCCGTGAGCGTTTCTGGGCAAAGGGCATGGAGCAGGACAAGATCAATGCTTATATGACACTGTACACTGCGCTGGTAACCATCAGCAAGGCAGCAGCTCCGATGATCCCGTTCATGACCGAGCAGATCTATCAGAACCTGGTAGTAGG
>CAMJAP010000057.1 GCA_946403625.1 uncultured Lachnospiraceae bacterium | reverse complement strand
GGGGAAGGCAAGTGCTACCGCCAAGTTTTCTCGGGGGACGTTAGTCCCACAAACTACAATTAAAAAGTGTCAAGGAAAAACCTTGACACTTTTTTTATTTTACCTTGTGGAAGACCACACAGTTCGGTTCCTGGATGTGGATCTCTTTTGTGTTCATAACCAGCGTTCCCTTGTCCTCATCCACCGCAAAGAAGGTCATGGTGTTTCCTTCGTGATTGAGGGATACCAGGTGGCGGTTGTCCGGGAATAACTGTGCATCCTTCGGATAAGCACCGCTGATCGGCAGACACAGTTTCTTGGTCAGCAGGCCGGTCTTCTGGTCGATCTCGTAGATCACCACACTGTTGTCGCCTGCATTGGAGCAGACCATATACTTAAAGTCCTGCGACAGGTTCAATGCGCTGGCAGCCGCATCCCCGGCGTGATAATCGTTCAGGGTCGAGATGGTCTGAATCTTTTCGAAATTCGGATTGCCCTCTTCCTTTTCTTCGTAATGATAAACATCCACATAGCTCTTTGCTTCGTGAACGATATAGACATACTGGCCGTCTTTGGAGGTCTTGATGTGGCGCGGTCCGGAGTACTGCTCGGAATGGATGATATCTACCATCTTGAGCTTGCCGGTCTTGTGATCCACCTGATAAACCTTTACATGATCCAGGCCCAGATCCGCTGCCAGCAGATATTTGTTATCTCTGGTCATCTTCACACAGTTGACATGCGGACGGAAGTTACGGTCCGCGATACTGCCGATGCCGCGGTGATAGATCTCGTCCGTGATCTCACCGATGGTACCGTCCGCATTTAAGGACAATACCGTGATCTTGCCGTCGTGATAACCGGCTACGAACAGATACCGGTCTTTGTAATCCGTGGACAGATAGCATCCGCGCATACCGTTGATGGAGGCTGCTGCCAGATTTTCCAATCCGCCGTCTTCCCGAATCTTATAGGCTTCCACACCGTAATCGGTGATGGAATACAGATATTTGCGGTTGTGTGAGATCGTCACATACGATGAATTGGAGATCTCCACACCTTCTTTTTCAAGAAAAACGCCTTTTTCCATATCCACATCGTACACACGGATGCCGACTTTGCTGCCCCGTGTATAACAGGATACATATGCTACATATTTTTCGTCTTTTTTCTCTGCCATCTTGTCGAAACCCCTCTCTAAATCCGATCACGGATCCGAATTCTTATATCTTTTCTCTCAATCTCAGTCAATTCTGTCTTCGATCGAAATATATTCCTTGTGCTTGCCGACATATTTATATGCAGGGCGGATGATCTTGCCCTTATTGACCAGTTCTTCCAGGCGGTGTGCACTCCAGCCGGAGATACGCGCGATCGCGAAGATCGGTGTGAACAGCTCCTCGGGGATGCCCAGCATGCTGTACAAAAATCCGCTGTAGAAATCTACGTTGGCACAAACCGGCTTGAACACTCTGCGGCTCTTTGTGATCAGCTCCGCGGAAATCCGTTCTACGGAATCGTACAGTGCAAATTCCGCCATACGTCCCTTCTCTTCCGCCAGTTTTCGGGTGCACTCCTTTAAGAGCACCTTTCTCGGATCGGAAAGGGTATAGATCGCATGTCCCATACCGTAGATCAGACCGCTTCGGTCAAAGGCTTCCTTCTTCAGTACCTTATCCAGATACTCCGTGATCGCTGCTTCGTTGGAATAATCCTTGATATGCTCCTTCATATCGCGGAACATCTGCTGTACCTTTAAGTTTGCACCGCCGTGCTTCGGTCCCTTCAGGGATGCGATCGCTGCAGCGATAGCCGAATAGGTATCCGTACCGGAAGAAGTTACCACATGCGTCGTAAAGGTAGAGTTGTTACCGCCGCCGTGCTCGGCATGCAGTACCAATGCCGTATCCAGAACGGATGCCTCTAACGGTGTGAACTTTCCGTCGGTTCTTAACATATGCAGAATATTCTCTGCCGTAGAATATTCCTTCTTCGGTGTCTTGATCACCAGGTTTTTATTCAGATCAAAATGGCGATAGCCGTGGTAAGCATATACCGAGATGAGCGGTGTCTTGCCGATCATCTGCAGGCACTGCCGCAGTACATTGGGAACCGAGGTATCCTCCGGATTTGCATCAAAGGAATACAGGCTCAGGATTGCCTTCTGCAGGGAATTCATTACATTGACACTGGGATTGTGCAGGATGACATCTCTGACAAAATCACCGGAAAGTTCCTGCAGATCCGCGAGGATTGCCTTGAAGCTCTCAAACTGCTTCTCCGTAGGCAATGCACCGAACATCAGCAGATAGGTGATCTCCTCAAAAGCGTAGCGTTTTCCCTGATTGCCTTTCACCAGATCTTTCACATTGATGCCCTGGTAAAAAAGTTCGCCCTCAGCCGGTTCCTTCACGCCGGCCACAATCTTGCTGCCGTTGACATCCGAGATCTCGGTCAGGCCGGTAAGTACGCCTTTTCCGTTGGAATCACGCAGACCGCGCTTTACATCGTATTCCAGATAAAGACTCTGGTCGATCTCGCCTGAGGTCATGCAATAATTCACCAGTTCATTGAACAGTTCGTTCCTGTCCTCGCTCAGTTCCATCATACTGTTTTGGTACATCGTTTTCTTCCTCCCGTAACCGCCGGCGCTCTCCGCACACCACCGGTCACCCTTTCTTATTTATGAGACTTTTTCCCCCGTGCATTATGCAGGATCCGCAACCGGATATACCGATTGGTGGTTTCCTCCCCGTATTTTGCATTCATCACCAGCAGTTTTTCCAACAGTTTTTTGGTCTTGGGATGCAACAACGGCGTGATGTCCCCTTTGTTGTAATACTCCAAAGCAGACGCATCCGTATATTTTTTTCCCAGATACACCTTGGACGCTGCCAGCCGGTCCTCAAACATCTCTACGACATAGCGCGCCGGCATCGGTGCCGGTACCATCTTGGTATCACAGTCCGCATAATCGATCCAGTACTCAAAATGATGCTTATTACGTCCCTTGTGATGCAGCCATGCCGATGAAAAGCCTTTTTCCTCACGCTCTGCCACATTCGGGCTGCGAAAGCCCTGATAATACTTCACGCCGTTCAAAAATTCTTCCGGCGAATACTTGGACAGATCGTGCGTTAAGCCCTGCCAATAAAGGCCTACCGAGAAACACCCTTTCATCACCAGCATACGATGATGGGTGATCGTCTTAAAATGTTTCCAAAAATTTCCCACTCTCTCGCCTCTTATTTATAATATCGCCTCTAATCTTATCATAAAAAGACTTGCTAGAAAAGAGCATTTTTTATACAATAGAAGCGGCATATTGCGCATTTTATAAGCACAAATGCCAACCGCAAACCTAAAAACCCCGGGAGGATATACGATTATGGGCAAGCAAAACTTGGATGATGATGACGAAATGTATGTGGATCTGGAACTGGATGACGGTACTGTCACCTGTTCGATCGTTACGATCTTTTCCGCAAATAACAAAGATTACATCGCACTGCTTCCGTTAGACGAAAACAACGAAAACTATGACGGCGAAGTATGGATCTACGGCCATGAGGAAGACGCGGAAGGCAATCCTTCTCTTCGTTACATCGAAGATGAGGAAGAGTACGAGATCGCATCCGACGCCTTCGACGAATACCTGGACAAGCAGGAATTCGATGAGCTGATCGACGATGAAGAAGACGAAGAATAAAGTTCAGACCTTACAACCGATCTCTTTTAAGAATCGGCTGGGCTGCATCCTTTTTTCCGGATTCTTCTTCAGATAAAACAACAGTAACTTTTCTTTGGCGCGTGTCATGGCAACATAGAACACGCGCCTTTCTTCTTCCAATTGCTGTGCGGTTTCCGCTCTCTTCTGCGGCACATTGCCTTCGTTCACATCCGGCAGGATCACCGTTGTAAATTCCAGCCCCTTGGATCCATGCATGGTCAGCAGCTGCACCGCATCTTTCCCACGCTCCTGTGCACTCTCTGCCATCGCCCGCTCATAGGCTTCGACCTGTTCCAGCCAGTCCCGGTAATCGTCCGCCTGTCTGGTGGAATCTGCGATCAGATCCAGCGTTTCCAGGATCTCCGTCGTATCCCGCCCTTTCTCTTTGGCTTCCTTTAGCAGAAACGATTCGTACCCCATTCCTTTCCGGATAAAATGGACTCCCGCAAAAGGGTGCATCTCTTTGAGCAACTCCATATCGTGCATCAGCGCCCGGATGTTCTTTTTCATATTCGGCGGCACATCCTGCCGGAACAGCAGCGCTTTCAGATCACAGTTTTCCTGCTCCAACATACCGCGTCTGATATATCTGGGCGGCTTATTCAAAAAGCGCAGCAGATGTTTTCGCTCCCGGTCCCCATGGGCATAGGCAAACATCGCCAGGATATCCTGCCCGACCGGTCCCGCAAAAATACTTTGGATATGCTCTCTGCAATAGAACGGAATGCCCGCGTTGCTTAGTTTCTGGGAATAAAACGCTGCCGATGCATTGGTCCGAAACAGCAGCGCCACCTCCCGGTACGGCATATGCCCGGCTGCACTTTGGACCGCACGGACTATCGCCGCTGCTTCTTCCTCACGATGATCAAATCCCATCGCCGTCACATCATTTGTGCCGCTTCGCATCGCCTGCAGTTTCTTGGCGTACCGGCTTTTGTTATACCCTGCCAGCTTGGACGCACAGTCTACGATCCCCTGCGTACTTCGGTAATTCTGTTTGAGCCGCACCGCCTTCAGTCCCGGATACTCTTTCGGAAAGCCCAGCATGATCGACGGCTCCGATCCGCGAAAACCATAGATGGACTGATCGTCATCCCCTACGATGAACAGGTTGTTCTCCGGTGCCGCCAGCATCTTGACTACTTCATACTGCATGGGGTTAATGTCCTGAAACTCATCGATCAGAATATAGCGGTACCTCTTCTGCCAGACTTCCAAAACTTCCGGATGCTGCAAAAACAGATCCCGGCAGCGCAATACCATATCATCAAAATCCAGCTTCCTTTCCGCGGCCATGATCTTTTGGTACTCGTGGAAGACCTCCAAAAAGATGCTCTTGTCGATCACGCAGCACTCATCCCGGAATTTCTCCGGTGCGATCCCGGCATTCTTGATCCTTGAAAAGGCTGAAAGCAGATAGGCATAGGTCTGCTCATCTTCCGTGATCTTAGGATAGGCCCCCAGCGCTTCTTTTAAATATCTGCGTTTTTCTTTTTCCGTAACGATACTGCTATTCTCGTAATGATACGCATTTTTCAGGATATGAAAATACACGGCGTGAAAGGTCCCGAACACCACGCCCGGACAATCCACTCCCATCAGCGACCGAAAACGCTCTTCCATTTCCGTCGCTGCGGCTCTGGTAAATGTGATCACCAAGATCTCTTCCGGCGAGATCTGATGTTCCTCGATCATATGACGCAGCCTCCTGGTAATCACAAAGGTCTTACCGGATCCCGGCCCGGCCAACACCATCATAGGGCCATCCTTGTGACAAATGGCCATCTCCTGTTCCATATTCAGTTTTTTCTTTGAAAACATCGGCATACTCCTTATACACGAACCTTCCGGGGCGCCTATTCCCACAGTCGGCCTTCGTGCTTTCTCGATTCGTATGCCTTCTCAGACAGAGCGTATTATACGCAAGAGCAAAGGATTTGTCAATTAGAGTTTTTCCATGCTTTTCACCATATTCGCAAGGGAAAGGAAATATTCTGTTTTCATGATCGCCATTCCCTGCGCTTCATCGCCCAACACCACCAGCTGGTCACCGGCGGAAATATCAAACAGTTTCCGCGCTTTGGCCGGGATCACGATCTGCCCTTTATCACCGACCGTCACCATGCCGAACAGATGCTTTCCTTTCGGCGGTACATTCATACCGAAGTTTTCTTCCGGTTCAAAATTGGCCAGATCATCCAATGTGACACCGAAGATCTCCGCAAGCATCCTGCATTTCTCCAGATCCGGCACAGTCTCGCCGCTTTCCCATTTGGCGATCGCCTGTCTGGTCACGCCGACACTCTCTGCCAGATCCTCCTGTGTCATCTGTCGCAGTTTTCGCAGATGTACCAGATTATCTTTAAACATCTTTCTTTTCCTTTCTCTCCTTTTTAATGCCCAAAACCATCCAGCGGTAAACGGGTATCCTGGAAATGAGCGCATACAGCCCGTATCCGAACACAAATCCCATCACAAGACTTAAGAGATAGCATACCGGAGCAGGTAACAGCCCGGGCTTTGCAAACAACAATGCCATCGACGAGATCCCGAGATAATGGAACACATACAATCCGAAACTGTTCCGGCTCATCCATTTCGTAAACGCTGTCGAGACATCTCCGAATCTTGCCATGCCTCCGAGCATTGCCAAAGATCCGAAATATGCGCAGGCCACGTACAACAGTCCGCGATTGACCGGCTTATCCGCATAGTTCTGTCCGAAATACATTACTGCAAATACGATCTCCAAAGCAACCGCTGCGACGATCACCGGTACGGCGTATTTTTTTAACTTCTCCATCACTTTCTCCCGGGAGAATACATAATATCCCAGCATAAAGAAGGCGAAGTAAAAACCGCAGCGATAGACCTGAACGATCGGTGTGTTCAAGAGCTGTGCCGCTCCCCATACCGGAAGCAGTAACAAAACGATCAGCCAAAGCGGTGTCTTTTCGCAGAGCTTATGCAATCTTCCTTTCTCGATCCTTCGGAACAACAAAAGCAGTACACTGTACAGCCATAGCAGATGAACAAACCAAAGCACACCGCTTCCGGATGCGATCATGATCAGAAAGATCACGAACTTCGGCATTCCGGCTTCGGCCAGATCGTTAAATGCCGTTCCCATGGACATGTTCACATATCCCTGGATAAACTGAAATGCAAACAGGCCGATCGTGGACGGTACCAGCAGTTTTCGGGTTCTGCTCTTCAAAAACTCTTTCCCGCTGTGTTTCTCCAGGTACAGACAGGAACTGATCCCCGCGACCAGAAACAGTACCGGCATAAACCAGGGATAGACCAGATACTGAAACGCATCGTAATACTGCACATCCAGATCCGTGATCTTGCCCAGGCCGCCCAGGATCCCTTCCCCATTGTACATATAAAGTACATGGTAGATCACAACGATCACAACCGTAATCCAACGAACATTGTCTAAGTAGTATTTTCTCATATACATCCCACCTTTGCAACTATATTTTACATTCAGTATAGTTGCTCAGATGCGGCAAGTCCACCAAGTAATCCATACATTTTTATACACGAAATGTTAAATTTCGTTGCGTTTGCTTGACACCTCACACTTATTTTTCCTTCAATGAAAACCGGGGATGTATTTTCGTTATGAAAAATCGCTGCTCTGAAGAGCAGCGATCGTTCTGTGCAATATATAAATAGATCTAATTAGAGCAGTGCATTCTCCACCAATCCGAGGAATAACGGATGCGGGCGGTTCGGCCGGGATTTCAGTTCCGGGTGGAACTGCACGCCGATGTAGAACGGATGCTCTTTGATCTCTACGGTCTCGACCAGAGTGCCGTCCGGCGACATACCGGAAAGTTCCAGGCCGGCGGAAACCAGATCCTCTTTAAAGTCGTTGTTGAACTCGTAGCGGTGTCTGTGACGCTCGGAGATCTCGGCACTGCCGTAGCATTTTTCCAGCAGTGTGCCTGCCTTTACCTTGCAGGGATATGCGCCCAGACGAAGGGTGCCGCCTTTTTCGATCTCTTCGTTCTGTCCCGGCATAAAGTCGATCACCTTGTGCTCGCAATCACTGTCAAACTCACCGGAGTTGGCATCGCTCCAGCCCACCACATTTCTGGCAAACTCGATCACCGCGATCTGCATACCGAGGCAAATGCCCAGGTACGGGATCTTGTGTGTTCTGGCGTACTCTGCCGTCAGGATCATGCCTTCGATACCACGGGAACCAAAACCACCCGGTACGATCACGCCGGCCAGATCTTTGAGTGTGTCTGCCACATTCTCCTTTGTGATCTGCTCGGAGTCGATCCACTCGATGTCCACAAACGCATTGTGTACGTAACCGGCATGATGCAGTGCTTCCGCTACGGACAGATATGCATCGTGCAGCTGTACATACTTTCCGACGATACCGATCTTTACACGGCGGCTGCGGTTCTTGATCTGCTGCACCATCTTCTCCCATTCGGTGAGATCCGGCGACTTAACATCCAACTTCAATTCCCGACATACGATACCGGAGAAACCAGCCTGTTCCAGCATCAGCGGCGCTTCGTACAGATACGGCAATGTGATATTTTCAATAACACAGTCTTCTTTTACATTGCAGAACATCGCGATCTTTTTAAAGATCGAATCCTCCAGATGCTCATCGCAGCGCAGGATGATGATGTTCGGATGGATTCCCATTCCCTGCAGTTCTTTTACGGAATGCTGGGTCGGTTTGGATTTGTGCTCATCCGATCCATGCAGATACGGCACCAGTGTCACATGGATGAACAGACTGTTCTCCCGTCCCACTTCCAAAGAGATCTGTCTTGCCGCCTCCAGAAACGGCTGTGATTCGATATCGCCGATGGTGCCGCCGATCTCGGTGATCACCACATCCGCACCGGTTTCTTTTCCGGCCTGATATACAAAATCCTTGATCTCATTCGTTACATGCGGAATAACCTGCACGGTGGAACCGAGATACTCGCCCCGGCGTTCCTTGTTCAGTACATTCCAATACACCTTTCCGGAGGTCAGGTTGGAATATTTTGTCAGATCCTCATCAATAAATCGCTCATAATGTCCCAGATCCAGATCCGTTTCCGCGCCGTCTTCGGTAACATATACTTCACCGTGCTGGTATGGACTCATGGTACCCGGATCCACGTTGATATAGGGATCCAGTTTCTGTGCAGCCACCTTCAGGCCTCTTGCTTTGAGCAGGCGTCCCAAAGATGCCGCCGTGATCCCTTTTCCCAGACCGGAGACTACGCCGCCGGTCACAAAGATATATTTCGTCATGCTCCGCTCCTCTTACAAATACGAATATCCCATCAAAGCTTCATCCACGGCCTTGGCTGCCTCGCGTCCTTCGTGGATCGCCCAGACAACCAGAGACTGACCGCGGTGCATATCGCCTGCCGCAAAGACACCCGGTACGGAGCTTGCATACTGTCCTGCCTCGGTCTTTACATTGGTTCTGCCATCCAGCTCTACGCCGAATGCATCGGTCACATATTTCTGGCTTCCCAGGAAACCGGCTGCGATCAGCACCAGATCGCAAGGCACTTTGCTTTCGCTGCCTTCGATCGGAACCATCATCATACGACCGCTCTTCGGATCTTTCTCGCTCTTCAGTTTCACCAGAACGGCCTGCTTTACATTGCCCTTCTTATCTTTGATAAATTCTTTTACCGTAGTGGTATAGACACGCGGATCATGTCCGAATACTTCAATGGCTTCTTCCTGGCCGTAGTCTGTTTTCAAAACTCTCGGCCACTCCGGCCACGGATTGCTTGCCGCTCTCTCCATCGGCGGGCAGGGCATCATCTCCAGCTGGGTTACGGATGCCGCACCCAGACGGATCACGGTACCTACGCAGTCATTACCGGTATCACCACCGCCGATGACGATGACATGCTTATCTTTTGCCAGTTCATAAGGCGGCTTTGCAAAATCGGTATCCAGAAGCTGCTTGGTTACTTTTCCCAGGAAATCCACTGCAAAATAGATTCCGTTTGCATCTCTTCCCGGTGCGTTGATATCACGCGGATTGGATGCACCGCAACACAGTACTACGGCATCAAATTCTTTCTTCAGTTCTTCCGCCGTAATGTCCACACCGACATTAACACTTGTCTTAAATACCACGCCTTCCTCTTCCATCACTTTTACACGACGGTCGATCACGGACTTGTCCAGTTTCATGTTCGGGATACCGTAACGGAGCAAACCGCCCACACGGTCATTTCTCTCAAATACGGTTACAAGATGTCCGCGGCGATTGAGCTGCTGTGCCGCTGCCAGACCGGACGGGCCGCTGCCGATCACGGCTACTTTCTTTCCGCTGCGCACTGCAGGGATCACCGGCTGTACCCAGCCTTCCTGATATGCTGTCTCAATGATCGCTTTTTCATTTTCTTTGGTCGATACCGGATCGCCGTTTAAGTTGCAGGTGCAAGCTGCTTCGCACAATGCCGGGCACACCCTGCAAGTAAACTCCGGAAACGAATGTGTCTTGGACAGACGCAGATACGCCTGCTTCAAGTTGCCGGTATACACCAGATCGTTTGTCTCCGGTACCAGGTTGTGCAGCGGGCATCCGCTGGCCATACCGGAAAGCATTCCGCCGTACTGGCAGAACGGAACGCCGCAGGACATACAACGCGCTGCCTGCTTGCGCTGCTTCTCCATATTGAGTCTTCCGTGAAACTCCTGGAAGTTCTGTATTCTTTCTTTTACAGGTACTACCTTTCCGTCTTCCCTGTCATATTCCATAAAACCTGTTGCTTTTCCCATGATATCCTCCAATCCTGTCGATCGCATCTGCAAATCATCTGTATCGCAAAACACCTCATCCGTGCAGCTGCATAAATGCTTCCATCTGTGCCTGTTCTGCCGGAACACCTTTTTCTTCCAAAGCCGCACTCAGTGATACGACCTTCTTGTATTCCTGCGGGATGATCTTTTTGAAGTGCTTTAAACTCTCTTCAAAGTTCTCCAGTACCCGCTTGCCGATCGCAGATCCGGTAGCTGCCACATGTGCTTCGATCAAACCTTTCAGTTCCTGGCAGTCAAATTTGTTTTCTACCTTTTCCAACAGGATCAGTTCCTTGTTCAGGTTCTTGTACAATACATTTTCTTCATCCAATACGTAAGCAACACCGCCGCTCATACCGGCTGCAAAGTTCTTGCCGGTGCGTCCCAAAACGACTACGCGTCCGCCGGTCATATATTCGCATCCGTGCTCGCCCACACCTTCGACTACGGCATTTGCACCGGAGTTACGTACTGCAAAACGCTCGCCTGCTACACCGCCGATAAATGCGGTACCGGAGGTTGCACCATAGAGTGCCACGTTACCGACGATCACGTTTTCTTCTGCCTTGTAAGCAGCGTCTGCCGGGATCTTTGCGATCAGCTTACCGCCGGACAAACCTTTACCGAAGTAGTCATTGGAATCACCGGTCAGTTCCAGGGTAAGTCCCTTCGGAATGAATGCACCGAAGCTCTGTCCGCCGGCACCCTTGCAGTGTACGACGATGCTGTCTTCCGCCATACCGTCTTTGTGTGCGCTGGTGATCTCGCTTCCTAATATAGTACCGAAGGTACGGTCCGTATTGGATACTTCCACCTCCAGTTCGGTATGCTCACCACTCTCGATGGCCTTCTTGCACTTCTTTAACAACTGGCTCATATCCTTGGTCTTATCCAGTTCAAAGTCAAAGACTGCCTTCGGATCAAATACCGACTTGCCACTGTTGCTTTCCTTCAATACAGCTGCCAGATCGACCACACCGCTGTGTACATCCAGTCCGGTGCTGACCTGCTTGAGCAGATCGGTACGACCTACCAGTTCTTCTACACTGCGAACACCCAGTTTCGCCATATATTCACGCATCTCTTCTGCGATGAACATCATAAAGTTTTCTACATATTCCGGCTTACCGGTGAAACGCTTGCGCAGTTCCGGATTCTGTGTTGCCACACCAACCGGGCAGGTATCCAGGTTGCAGACACGCATCATCACACAGCCCATGGTTACCAGCGGAGCAGTTGCAAAACCGAATTCCTCTGCACCAAGCAATGCCGCAACAACTACATCACGGCCGCTCATCAGCTTACCGTCGGCTTCGATACGCACACGGTTACGCAGACCGTTCTGCAACAGGGTCTGATGTGCTTCTGCCAGACCAAGTTCCCACGGCAGACCAGCATGATGAATGGAGGATCTGGGTGCCGCACCCGTACCACCGTCATAACCGGAGATCAGGATGACCTGTGCACCGGCCTTGGCAACACCGGCTGCGATCGTACCGACACCGGCTTCGGATACCAGTTTTACGGAAATATCCGCTTTCCGGTTTGCACACTTCAGATCGTAGATCAGCTGTGCCAGGTCCTCGATCGAATAAATATCGTGATGAGGCGGCGGCGAGATCAGGGATACACCCGGTGTGGAATGTCTGGTCTTCGCGATCCACGGATATACTTTCTTGCCCGGCAGATGTCCGCCTTCGCCCGGCTTTGCGCCCTGTGCCATCTTGATCTGGATCTCTTTTGCGGATACCAGATAGCTGCTGGTCACACCGAAACGTCCGCTGGCTACCTGCTTGATCGCGGAGCAACGATCGTTCTCGGAACCTGCCGATGCGATACGCTCATCGCTCTCACCACCTTCACCGGTGTTGGACTTACCATGCAAATGGTTCATCGCGATCGCCAGTGTCTCATGGGCTTCCTGTGAAATGGAACCGTAAGACATTGCACCGGTCTTGAATCGTTTTACGATCTCGGATGCCGGCTCTACCTCATCCAGAGGAATGGCTTTTTCCGGATATGCAAAATCCAACAGTCCGCGCAGGTTACCGAAGTTCTCGGCATCCACGCGCTTGGTATATTCTTTAAATTTCTCATAGCTGCCCAGTCTTGTGGAAGACTGCAGCAGATGAATGGTTGCCGGGTTGTATCTGTGCTGCTCGCCCTGGCTGCGCATCTTGTGTGCACCGATGGAATCCAGTGTCAGGTCGGTATACAGTCCCAGCGGATCGAATGCTTCGGAATGCAGACGGTCAACGGTCTTTTCAATATCTTCCAAAGTGATACCGCCCACACGGCTGATGGTTCCGCCGAAGTACTTATCAATCACTTCTTTGGAAATACCCACCGCCTCAAAGATCCGGGAACCCTGGTACGACTGGATCGTGGAGATACCCATCTTGGAAGCGATCTTTACGATACCGGAAAGTACTGCATGATTGTAATCATCTACGGCTGCGTAATAATCCTTATCCAGCATATTGTTGTCGATCAGCTCGTGGATCGTATCGAGTGCCAGATACGGGTTGATCGCGCTGGCACCGAAACCGAGCAGGGTTGCGAAATGATGCACCTCTCTCGGTTCACCGGATTCCAAAATGATCGCCAGGGATGTACGGCGTTTAGTCTGTACCAGATGCTGGTGTACGGCCGATACCGCCAGCAATGACGGAATTGCCATATGGTTCTCATCCACGCCGCGGTCGGACAGGATCAGCAGATTGGCACCGTCACGATACGCTTTATCTACATCCACAAACAGATGCTCGATCGCTCTCTCCAGACGGGTACTCTTGTAATATAACGTAGAAACCTCTGCTGCACGGAAACCGTCATGCTTGATATTCTTGATCTTCAAAAGGTCCGTATTGGTCAGGATCGGATTGTTGATCTTAAGTACCTGACAGTTTTCCTCGCTCGGCTCCAGCAGGTTTCCGTCCTTTCCGACATAGACCGTGGTTGCGGTCACGATCTCTTCGCGGATCGCATCGATGGGCGGATTGGTCACCTGCGCAAACATCTGCTTGAAATAGTCAAAAAGCGGACGGTCCTCTTTGGAAAGTACTGCTAACGGCGTATCACAGCCCATAGCACCGATCCCCTCCGCACCGTTTAAGGCCATGTTCAGGATGGAGGTACGGTACTGCTCATAGGTATAACCGAATGCCTTCTGCAGTCTTGCCCGTTCTTCCGCCGCGTACTCGATCGGCCGGTGATTCGGGATATGCAGATCTTTGAGCTGCACCAGATTGCTGTCCAGCCATTCCCCGAACGGATGCTCATGTGCATACTGCTCTTTCAGCTCGTGATCATCGATCACACGGCCTTTTACGGTATCGACCAAAAGCAGTTTGCCCGGATGCAGACGTTCTTTCAGCACAACATGTTTTTCGTCGATCGGCAGCACACCTACCTCGGATGCCAGTACCAGAGTGTCATCATCCGTAATATAATAACGGGAAGGACGCAGACCGTTGCGGTCCAGGATCGCGCCCATAATATCGCCATCGGAAAATACGATAGAGGCCGGTCCGTCCCACGGTTCCATCATGGTTGCATAATACTGATAGAAATCGCGGATCTCCTGCGAGATCGTATCGTTGTTTGCCCACGGCTCCGGAATGCAGATCATTGCTGCCAGCGGCAGTTCCATTCCGCTCATCACCAGAAACTCCAATGTGTTATCCAGCATGGAAGAATCGGATCCGTCCCGGTTTACGACCGGCAGTACCTTGTGCAGGTCGTCCCGCAGATGTTCGCTTGCCATGTTTTCTTCACGGGCCAGCATCTTATCGGCATTTCCTCGGATCGTATTGATCTCACCGTTGTGCACGATGAAGCGGTTTGGATGTGCGCGCTCCCAGCTCGGGTTCGTGTTGGTCGAGAAACGGGAATGCACCATCGCGATCGCCGATTCGTAATCCTCGCTCTGCAGATCTTCAAAGAACGTACGCAGCTGGCCAACCAGAAACATACCTTTGTATACAATGGTACGGCTGCTCATGGATACCACATAGGTATTGTCATTACTCTGTTCAAACTCTCTTCTGGCTACATACAGCTTGCGGTCAAAATCCAGTCCGCGTGCCACCTCTTCGGGGCGCTCGATAAACGCCTGGCAGATATACGGCATGCAGTCGACCGCACGCTGTCCGAGCACCTGCGGACGAACCGGCACTTCACGCCATCCTAACAGTTTCAGCCCTTCCTTCTTAAGGATCACTTCAAACATCTTTCTGGCCTGTGCCCGCTTCAGCTCCTGCTGCGGCAGAAACAGCTGGGCAATACCGTAATCTCTTTCCTCTCCGAGCGCGATGCCGCTGTGTTCTTTAAAGAACTTATGTGAAATCTGCAGCAGAATACCTACACCGTCACCGGTTTTTCCTTCGGCATCCTTACCTGCACGATGCTCCAGATTCTCTACGATCCGCAGTGCATTCTCCACGACTGCATGACTCTTTTTGCCTTTGATGTTGACGACCGCACCGATTCCGCAGTTATCATGCTCAAACTCTTTACGGTACAAACCCTGCTGCATTCTTTTTTCCTCCCTTATTTGCAGAATAAAAAACTGTCGCAAAAAAGATCGTTCTTTTTTACGACAGCTTTGTCATCACAATATAAACTTACGGAAATTGCATAGCAATTCCTAAAAAGAAAAGAAAAGGCGCCATGAGTACTCTCATGGCGCCTTTGCCTTACAAAAATTCAGTATACACGATTCTAAATGATTGTCAAATACTTTTTTAAATATTTTCTCAGATCCGGAAGAACGAGATCGCGTCACTCATATTCTCGTTGATCCTGCGCATCTCCTGTGTGGAATCCTGCGTATCCTCACAAGCCTGTGTAACGGTCTGGCAGGATGCTGCAACCTCTTCTGCAGATGCCCCGAGTTCTTCGGAGATTGCACCCAGATCCGTCGTTGCACTGGTCAGCTCGTTCTTGATACCGTCCAGTGTAACCGCCATCTGCCGGATTGTTTCGATCTCTCCGATCGAAGCTTCCACCGATTCTGATAAGAGATTGAACTTTTCCTGTGCCTGCTCGATATCGGACTGTTCACGGTTGATCACATCAAACACACGATTGGAAATTTCTACCGTACCATTGGACAATGCAATGACGTTTTCAATGATCTGCCGGATCTCCTTTGCCGATTCCGCGGAAGAATCCGCAAGGCTTCTGATCTCATCTGCCACTACCGCAAAGCCGCGTCCCGCATCTCCTGCGCGAGCTGCTTCGATCGAAGCATTGAGCGACAGCAGGTTAGTCTGTGCCGCGATCGATTCGATCGCCTGGATCGCAGAACTGATCTGTTCGATCGCCGAGTTGGTCTCGTTGATCTTGCCGTTGATCTCCTGCATTGCCTCTACCGATTCGTTTGCTCCCTCGTATACCGATTTCATGCAATCCGTAGCATCCAGATTTGCATTGCGGATCGTCTCAGAAGCATCGTGCAGGTTCTCTACATTCACATTCAGCTGCTCGATATTGCTGCCCAGATCCATAGCTCTCTCCGCCATCAGCTGCGCACTCTGTGCCACGCTCTGCGACGTTTCCGCCACTTCATTTACCGCCGTATTGATCTGCGAGATCGAATCCACATTCTTTCCGGTCATATCATCCACACCGACAATGGAATTGTTCAGAACCTCTGCTGCGTCCTTCACCGAACGCATCGAACCGCTCAGCGCTTCCTTCAGCGCGTGGAACGAACTGATGATACTTACCGTTTCCTTGATATGTGACTGCGCTTTGCAATCGGCGTTCACATCACCCGTACTCAGTTCCTTCAAAGATCCTGCAATCTGAATAAGCGGAACCGAGATCAGACGCTCTACCAGCAGTGCAATGATCGTAAACACGATCAGGCATCCGGTACCGAGCAGAAGGGTCGTCTTACGAATATCGGATACACCTGCAAGCACATCCGCTTCATCTGCCGTAAGTACTGCGATGTAATGTCCCGCCCCTCCGATATAATAGCCGGCGTACTTGGTCTGACCGTGGTATTCATACTCGATCAGATCCGGCTCTGGAATGACACCCTCATGCAGCTGGGCAACCAATGATTTCACCGCTTCGTTCTCTACCGGTTTTCCGATCTTTTCCGGATCCGGATGATGCAGCATGGTACCTTCCCGGTCAACAAAATAAATGTAGGCGGTAGAAAGATCCAGCCGGCTGACATCCGAAAGCTGCTGTGCGATCTCCTGTACAAAGAAACCGCAGCCGACAAAACCGGCCGGCTGACCGTTTACCATGATCGGACAATACATCGACATAATCAGTTCCCCGGAAGCCGGGCTGACCATAACACCGGTATTGAATACACCATCTTCCGCAGAAAGCATGCAGTTCTGCAGGCCTTTCAGATTGTCACCTTCCCGAAGCACCTTTCCGATCACCGGAACCACCGGATGTGTTAATACCTTGGAATTCCAGTCTGCCAGATAGATTCCTTCCCATCCTTTCAGTCCGCCGAAATAATCCAGCGTAAACTGCTGCGCCAGGGCTGCCTTTTCGGCATTCTGCGGATCCGCGAGCAGATCTTTCAGAATCGGAGATGCCGCATATCCGCGCAGGATCTCCTTGTTCTTGTCTACCATGGAATCAAAGGAATGCCCCACATTGGTGATTACCTGTACCAGGGAATCATGGGTATATTCCTTGATCTCCTTTTTGCTCTTCTCGATGGATACGATTTCCAGCGCTAATCCTGTCACGAGAAGCGGGATCAACGCAAAAAGAAGCAGCGTCAATCGCATGTTCAGTTTTGATGATGAATTTGCTTTCATGCCAAGTACCCCCTAGATGTAGTATTATGTCAGAATGACATCTTTGAGTATTATAGCATGTTTTATCTATTTATGCAATTTATATATTAAATTTTTATTTTTTTACCTTTCTGTGTGCATTTTGTCCTAATTTTCAAAGCGTTCTTTATCGGAAAACTGCGATACGGGAGTCGGATACAGGCCGTTAAAGCACGCCGCGCAGACCGCTTCCGGGTGCCCCGCCAGATTCTTCACATTATCCACCGACAGAAATCCCAGAGAATCCACATCAATCATCTTCGCGATCTCTTCTACCGTGTGTCCGTTGGCAATCAAAGAATTTTTGGAGTCGACATCGGTACCGTAGTAGCACGGGAACAAAAACGGCGGAGCCGAGACACGCATATGCACTTCTTTAGCACCGGCCTGACGGATGAGTTTGACAATGTGCGCACTGGTGGTCCCGCGCACGATCGAATCGTCGATCAAAACGATCCGCTTTCCTTTCAATGCCGAATCGATGGTATTGAGTTTTAGGCGTACCAGTCCGCTTCTGCTCTTCTGGTCCGGTGCAATAAAAGTTCTTCCGATGTACTTGTTCTTAACCAGCCCCACGCCATACGGGATGCCGGAAGCCTCCGCATATCCCAGTGCAGCATCGATTCCGGAATCAGGTACTCCGATCACCACATCCGCATCACATGGATGCTCTTTGGCCAGAAACATGCCGGCCCGGCGCCTTGCCTCATGCACACTCGCGCCTTCGATCGTCGAATCCGGTCTTGCAAAATAAACATACTCAAATACGCAGAGTTTATGCTCTTTCTTACCGCAATGTGTACGGATGCTCCGCACCCCGTCTGCGTCCACGACCACGATCTCGCCGGGATCCAGTTCCCGCAGATGCGCCGCTCCTACCGCATCCAGCGCACAGCTTTCGGATGCAAACACATAGCTGCCGTCCTCCATTGTACCGCAGCATAACGGACGCAATCCATGCGGATCCCTTGCTGCGATCAGTTTGGTGGGCGACATCATCACCAAAGAATATGCTCCGGTCAGCTGATCCATTGTTTTTTCGACCGCTTCCTCGATAGACGGGCTCTGCAGCCGGTTTCTGGTGATCAGATACGAGATCACCTCCGTATCGCTGCTTGTCTGAAAGATACAGCCGGAGAGTTCCAGTTCCCTTCGCAATTCAAAGGAATTGGTCAGATTCCCGTTATGGCACAGTGCCAGCTGCCCTTTGACATGTTTTACCACCATCGGCTGCGCATTGATCACGCTGTTGCCCCCGCTGGTGGAATAACGCACGTGTCCGACCGCGATATTCCCCGCGCCCAGTTCCTCTATCGTCCGTTTGTCAAACACTTCGTGCACCAGACCGAGTCCTTTGTGGTACCGGATCACACGGTCTTCATTGACCGCAATTCCCGCTGCCTCCTGCCCACGGTGCTGCAGCGCTGTCAGGCCCAGATAGACGCTGTGTGCTACATCCGTATTTTCCTTTCTCCAGATTCCGAAAACGCCGCATTCTTCATGGATCATACCCTGCATGTTTTTTTCTCCTCATCTATGATTTGCATAAAAACACAAGACGGCAGCTGCCGGATTTTCCCGACAGCTACCTGTTTTGTGAATACTTCCTCGTATCTTTTCTTCAATTACTCCACATCCTGCAATGCCGCCAGATCTTCTTCGCCGGTACGGATCTTTACCACACGGCTTACCGGGTAAACAAAGATCTTGCCATCACCGATCTTACCGGTATAGAGCGTTTTCTTTGCCACTTCGATCACGCTGTCTACCGGGATCTTGCTGACCACGACCTCCAGTTTGATCTTGGGCAGGAGCGTCATATCCATCTCGACACCACGGTACATCTGGCTGGAACCTTTTTCGATACCGCAGCCGGTTACCTGTGTCACCGTGATACCGGTCACGCCCAGCTGGTTGAGCGCTCTCTTGATCTTGTCGTATCTGGACAGTTTTGTAATGATGACCACCTTGTGCATTCCCGTATCCAGAGAAGTACCTGCCACGCCTGCCGATATGTTTTCCACCGGTACGGATGCTTTCTTCTTTGCGTCGCTTGCTTTCTCGTAATCGTCTTCGCCCAGGTCTGTGTTCTCGTTGGTATTCATCGATGCTGCACTGATATCTACGATAGAGAAACCTGCATAAGCCGATGCCAGACCATGTTCCTTTGCGTCCAAACCTTCAATTTCTTCTTCTTCGGTTACACGCAGACCGAAGATCGCTTTGATGATCGAGAATACGATGAGCATTCCGATCGCTGCCCAAGCTGCTACTGCTGCAAAACCGATGAGCTGAATTCCCAGCTGATCAAAACCACCACCGTAGAACAAACCGTTTACATCATTACCCGGAGCAGATGCGGTTGCAAACAAACCGGTTGCAATGGTACCCCAGATACCGTTCATCATATGTACTGCGACTGCACCAACCGGATCATCAATGTGCAGCTTGTAATCCAACAGCCATACACCGAAGCAAACCAGCAAACCGGAAACTGCACCGATCACGATAGCGCCGAAAGCATCGGTCACATCACAAGGAGCCGTAATCGCTACCAAACCTGCCAGAGATGCGTTCAAGCACATCGAAACATCCGGCTTACCATACTTGATCCAGGTAAAGATCATACATACAACCGTTGCAACGGAAGGTGCGATGGTTGTGGTCAGGAATACGGATGCCAGCTGCTCCTTTGTGGTGCAGGCTGCACCGTTAAATCCATACCATCCGAACCACAGGATGAATACACCAAGTGCACCGACTACAATGTTATGTCCCGGAAAAGCATTTACTTTTACGATCTTGCCTTTTTCATCTTTTTCAAACTTACCGATACGAGGGCCTACCATCTTGGCACCAACCAGTGCTGCGATACCACCTACCATATGGATTGCGGTGGAACCTGCAAAATCGTGGAAGCCCATCTGTGCCAGCCAGCCGCCGCCCCAGATCCAGTGTGCCTCGATCGGGTAGATCAGTGCGGAGATGATACCGGAGTATACACAGTAGCTTAAGAACTTTGTACGCTCTGCCATAGCACCGGATACGATGGTTGCTGTGGTTGCACAGAATACCAGGTTAAATACGAAATTGGACCAGTCAAAGTTTTCATAACTTGTAAAAATATCGAAGCCCGGTTTACCAATGAATCCCATCAGGTCTTCGCCCAGCAAAAAGCTGAAACCGATCAGAATAAATACACAACAGCCGATACAGAAGTCCATCAGGTTCTTCATCAAAATGTTACCTGCGTTCTTTGCTCTGGCAAAACCCGCCTCTACCATAGCGAATCCGGCCTGCATCCAGAATACCAGTGCGGCACCGATCAAAAACCAGACCGCAAATAGTTCGCCGTTTATCGCCTCCATAATCTCATCCGTCATAGTCTCCTCCTTCCCCGGATGTCTCCGTCATCCGAGTTTACATTATTTGGTATATAAAAAGTCATCCCACGAATGCGGTCCACGCCTTTGTGGGATGACTGATCATATTATAGTTTACGGTTACTCGATCAATATACGCTGAACAACAGTTTTCCGTAGCTCGGGAACGGCCAGCACTTCTCGCTGGACAGCATCTCGGCTTCATCAACCGCCTTACGCAGCGCTTCCATTGCCGGGATCAGATCGTCGCGTACGGCTTCGGAAGTTCTGGTGATGGTATCGTAACCTTTCAGCGTCTGCAGCACTTCTTCCAGCTTCTGTACTCTCTCGAGGATCTGATCGGTCAGCTCGGAGAGACGCTCCATCGTACTGATCTCATAGTTGCACTTTACATTGGAGCTTACCGACTTCATCAAAGAAGTGGTCTTTGCCAGATTGTAAAGGTAACCTTCGATTGCCGGCAGGTAATTCTTTCTTACCATATCTACCATCGTATGACCTTCGATATTTACGGTCTTGCAATAGTTCTCCAGCATGATCTCCAGACGGGAATTCAGCTCGGATTCGGTAAATACCTGATGTGCGATCAGCATATCTTTGTTCTTTGCATCCAACAGGTGCGGCATAGCATCTGCGGTGGTCTTCAGATTGGAAAGTCCTCTTACTTCGGTTGCTTCCTTCACCCATTCATCGGTATAACCGTTGCCGTTAAAGAGGATTCTCTCGTGTGCTGCGATTGTCTCTTTAATGAGTGCGTGCATCTCCGCTTCGAAGTCCTTTGCACCTTCCAGCTTATCTGCAAACTGCTTTAATACTTCTGCAACGGCTGCATTCAGCATAATGTTGCAGCAAGCGATGCTGTTGGAAGAACCGAGGGAACGGAACTCAAACTTGTTACCGGTAAATGCAAACGGTGAAGTACGGTTACGATCCGTGGTATCCTTGGAGAAGTGCGGCAGTGTGTGTACACCGAGTTTCATCACTTCTCTTTCCTTGCCGACATACGGTGTATCGTTCTTGATGGCATCCAGTACGGCGCTCAGCTCATCGCCCAGGAAGATTGAGATGATTGCAGGCGGTGCCTCGTTTGCGCCCAGTCTGTGATCGTTTCCTGCAGTTGCAACGGAAAGTCTCAGCAGATCCTGATAATCATCTACGGCTTTGATGACTGCGGTAAGGAATACCAGGAACTGTGCATTCTCATACGGTGTCTCGCCCGGAGACAACAGGTTCATACCGGTATCGGTAGCCATAGACCAGTTGTTGTGCTTGCCGGATCCGTTCACGCCTGCAAACGGTTTCTCGTGAAGCAGACATACCAGACCGTGCTTTCTTGCTACCTTCTGCATGATCTCCATCGTCAACTGGTTGTTATCGGTTGCCACGTTTGTGGTGGAGAAGATCGGTGCCAGCTCGTGCTGTGCCGGAGCAACTTCGTTATGCTCGGTCTTTGCCAGGATACCCAGTTTCCAAAGTTCCTCGTTCAGGTCTTCCATAAATGCGATCACGCGCGGTTTGATCACGCCAAAGTAGTGATCATCCAGTTCCTGGCCTTTCGGCGGCATTGCACCGAACAGGGTTCTGCCGGTATATACCAGGTCCGGTCTCTGGTCAAACAGTTCCTTGTCGATCAGGAAGTATTCCTGCTCCGGTCCTACACTGGTACGAACATATTTTACATCTTTACCAAAGAGCTTTAAGATTCTTCTTGCCTGACGATCCAGCGCCTGCATCGAACGAAGCAGCGGGGTCTTTTTATCCAGCGCTTCACCGCTGTAAGAACAGAATGCGGTCGGAATGCAAAGGGTGTGATCTTTGATGAATGCGTAAGAGGTCGGATCCCAAGCGGTATAACCTCTCGCCTCAAAGGTTGCTCTCAAACCGCCGGACGGGAACGATGATGCATCCGGCTCGCCCTTGATCAGTTCCTTGCCGGAGAACTCCATGATCACTCCGCCATCCGGAGAAGGAGTAATGAAGCTATCGTGCTTCTCTGCGGTCACACCGGTCAGCGGCTGGAACCAGTGAGTGAAGTGGGTTGCACCCTTTTCCACTGCCCAGTCACGCATCTCTGCTGCAACTGCTTCTGCTACCTTTTCATCCAACTTTGCGTTCTCATCGATGGTCTTGCGAAGAGACTCGTAAACATCTGCGGACAGTCTTGCACGCATTACTCTGTCATCAAATACCAACGATCCAAAAAGTTCCGGTACATTCTGCTTTGCCATTTTTGTTTTTTCTCCCTTCTGTAGTATAAGAAAAGGCGCCGGGGATCTTTTATGATCACTCGGCGCCTTCGCCTTATCTCATTGTTTTTTTGTCATACAAACATTTTTGTACCCGTAAAAAATGGCGCCTTGGAATTTTCTCCAAGACGCCCTTGTCTTTACATTTTGCTAGTCTACTACTCCGTGCTTTTTATGTCAAGCACTTTTTATTAATTTTTTTTCGATCCCTTGCCTTCCCCACGAGAGCCTTGGCTTCGCACTTGCCTTCCCCCTGCTTGCGGGGGGAAGGTGGCCGCAGGCCGGATGAGGGG
>CAMJAP010000056.1 GCA_946403625.1 uncultured Lachnospiraceae bacterium | reverse complement strand
TGATCGAGGAAAAATGCCGGGACAAGGACGGCTACCGTGAGGCATACAGCCGTGAATTTGTGCAGGCCAGCAATGAGAAACTGTCCGAGAACGGTGTTATGGCCGACCGTACGATGAACACGCTGTTACACGTATTCGAAGCGTATACCGAGCTGTATCGTGTGGATCACAATGCAGAGGTAGGAGAGCGCCTGCGCTGGATCATGGATCTCTTTGCAGAGAAGATCTACAATCCGGCATTGCGCAGACAGGAAGTTTTCTTTGACTATGATTACAACACACTGATCGATCTGTATTCTTACGGTCACGATATCGAGACCTCCTGGCTGATCGACCGCGGTGTGGAGGTGCTGGGCGATGCGGCTTATGAGGCAAAGATGAGCCCCATCACCAAGGTGCTGGCACAGAATGTGAAGGATGTTGCTTTTGACGGACATTCGCTGGCAAATGAATGTGACAAGGGCGTGGTGAATACCTGGAGAATTTGGTGGGTACAGGCAGAGACGGTGGTCGGCTTCCTCAACGCTTATCAGAAATCTCCGGAGAAGAAAGAGTTTTTGGAAGCGGCCAGAGCGGAGTGGGAATTTATCCGGGAGCATCAGATCGATAAGAGAAACGGCAGCGAATGGTTTTATGAGGTATCGGCAGAGGGTGAGCCGGACACGAACAAGCCCATTGTGGAAGCGTGGAAGTGTCCGTATCACAACGGCCGTATGTGTATCGAAGTGATCCGCAGAGGGATCGAATAACCGACAGGAGGGGTAAAAAATGTTTCGTTCAAAAACGGAAGGGGCAAACAAAAAAGGCGGACTGCATCCCAGGTATTATGAAGAGGAGCGCAGATACGAGCAGTTGGTCACACGCAAAAACCGCGTGGATCAGCGTTTTTACAACGGCATCTATGACCGTTACGTTTATCCGGTATTGACGGCAAAACACGCGCCGCTGATCTGGAAGTATGATCTGAATCCCGAGACCAATCCGTATTTTATGGAGCGTCTGGGGGTCAACTGTGCATTCAATTCCGGCGCGATCTATCTGAAAGGCAAGTATTATCTGGTGGCACGTGTGGAAGGGGCGGATCGCAAATCCTTCTTTGCAGTGGCAGAGTCGGATAACGGTGTGGACGGCTTCCGATTTTGGGACGAACCGGTATTGTTGCCGGATACCTGCCCGGAAGAGACCAATGTATATGATATGCGTCTGACACAGCACGAAGACGGCTGGATCTACGGTGTGTTCTGCTCCGAGAGCAAGGATACGAGTGTAAACGATCTGTCGGCAGCAGTGGCGGCAGCCGGTATTGTACGAACCAAAGATCTAAAGAACTGGGAGCGCCTGGATAATTTAAAGACCCTGCGTTCTCCGCAGCAGCGAAATGTAGTGCTGCATCCGGAGTTTGTAAACGGCAAGTATGCGTTTTATACCCGGCCGATGGATGACTTTATCGATACCGGCAGCGGCGGCGGTGTAGGTTTTGGCCTGTGCGATGATATCGAGCACGCGGTGATCGACGAAGAGATCATCACCAGCAAGCGCAAGTATCATACGATTACCGAAGCCAAGAACGGAGCCGGGGCCGTACCGATCAAAACGGATAAGGGCTGGATCCATATCGCGCACGGTGTACGCAATACGGCAGCAGGACTGCGCTATGTGCTGTATTGTTTCGCCACCGATCTGAAGGATCCTTCCAAGGTGATCGCGGAACCGGGCGGAATGTTTATGGGGCCTCTGGGAAAAGAACGGGTCGGCGATGTGTCCAATGTGGTATTCTGTAACGGGGCGATCGTGGACGAGCTGGGTACGGTGTATATTTACTATGCATCTTCCGATACCCGTTTGCATGTGGCAACCACGACCGTGGATAAGCTGGTGGATTATGTGTTCAACACACCGGAGGATCCGCTGCGCAGCCGTGACTGTGTGGCACAGCGAATCGATCTGATCCGTAAGAATAAGGAGTTTTTGAGCAACAGATAAGGCAAAGGAATGCAAGGAGGGGGCGGACTTGAAGAAGAAAGTGGCGATGAAAGACATCGCGGAAGCGATGAATGTAAGCATTGTTACGGTGTCCAAGGCACTGGGCGGAAGAGAAGGCGTTGGCGAGAAACTGCGCGGCGAGATCATCAAAAAAGCGCAGGAACTGGGCTATGTGATCAGTGACCGCAAAAAGTCATCCGGGAATAACAAGATCGCGATCCTGATCCCGGAACGATATGTTTCCGACCGGTCCTTTTATGTGAAGATCTATCAGCAGATGATCATGGGCTTTTCCGAAAGAGGCCTGATCGGTGTTTTGGAGATCGTGAAGCGGGAAAACGAGGAAGCGGGCGTACTGCCGTATCTGGTACAATCCCAGGCGGTGGATCAGGCCGTGCTGATCGGTGAGATGCACGCGCAGATGATCGAGCGGCTGATCGAAGCCGGGACGGAACTGATCTTTTTTGACTTCCAAAACGAGGAGTACGATGTGGATGCGATCGTCGGCGATAATATCAACGGCGGATATATGCTGACCAGACACCTGGTGAAAAACGGTTATGAAAAGATCGGCTTTGTGGGAGAATACCGGGCAACACGATCCATCCTGGACCGTTTTATGGGCTATATGAAATACCTGATGGCGAAGGGGCGTGAGACGAATCCTGCCTGGGTGATCCCCGACCGGGGTATGGACGGCATCAATATCGATCTGGTGCTGCCGCTCAAAAATATGCCGGATGCGTTTGTCTGCAACAATGATGAGGCGGCATTGCGGCTGATCCGTACTTTGGAAGCGGCAGGCTATAAAGTGCCGGAGCAGATCTCCGTGTGCGGCTATGACGATTATACCAGTCAGGAGAGCGACGGGATGGACCTGACCACCTATCATGTGAACATTGAGGAAATGGTGCGATTGTGCATCCAACTGGTGGAAACAAGGATGTCGGATCCCGGTCACCGGCTGGGAACGGTAACCGTAAACGGACGGCTGGTGGAAGGCGCAAGCGTCAAAAAGAAGAAAACGAAGTGATCAAAGATCAAATAGAAAAGACCTCGTATCGAACCGATACGAGGTCTTTTTTGGTGGCTTTCTTTTGGCCGGATCAGTTGTCCAGTTTGAAGAAGCTCATTTCGTTGGTGAGTTCTTCGGAGACATGCTTTAAGGAATCGGCATTGCCGGTCAGGGTTGATACGGTAGCGGCCAATTCTTCCATAGCGGCGCCGGTCTCTTCGGAGCCTGCGGCATTCTGCTCGGAGATGAGAGAAAGGGAACTCATCGCATCCACCACGATATCCTTGGCGCTGACACAGGCAGCGGCATTTTCGGAGATCGCACTCACGCCGGCTACGGTATGATCGATGTCTTTGATCATCGTATTGACGCTTTCGTAGGTGGCGTCGATGACCGCCTGCTGCTTGTTGTTGGTTTCCTGTACGGTTCCGGCCATTTCCACGGCTTCCTGGGACTGTTCCAAAAGGACATCCATTTCGGAACGGATCTTTGCTGCGGATTTGCTGGAATCGGAAGCCAGTTTTCCGATCTCTTCCGCAACGACGGCAAAGCCTCGACCGGCTTCTCCGGCACGGGCGGCTTCGATGGAAGCGTTGAGTGCCAGCAGGTTGGTCTGGGAAGCGATGGTGGTGATGGATTCTACCATTCCGTTGATGCGGCCGACCACATCACTGGTTGCACTGATCTTTCCGGAGATCACATTGATCACGCCGTTCATCGACTCGCTGCTCTTGCGCAGTTCGGTCAGATTGTGTGCCGATTCGTTGGAAGACTGCTGCATCTTTTCCGCGATGGCGGCCAGTTCCGAGGTGGCATTCTGTACGGTGATTACTGCATCGCCGATATTGGAAATGCTGGTATTGGCGCCGTTGATCTCGTCGGCCTGCTGTGTGGCACCGATCGCGATCTCCTGAATGGCATTGGATACACCGTCGGCATTTTCCGAGATCTGGATTGACATTTCATCCAGCTCATTTGCGGCGTGGTTCACGGAAACGGCGCCTTCTTTGATCCCATGCACGATGGATTCCAGTTTTTCTATTACATTGTTGGTACTGTTGATGATCTCGCCAAATTCGTCTTTGCGGGTTTTCGCATCGCTGATCGGGCAGAAATATCCGTCCGACAGAGCGGAAAGGCTGGCATTTACGGATTTGAGCGGCTGCGTGATGGTACGGGAGAACATGGTGCCCAGTACGATCGCGAGGATGATAAAGAGCACGCCGAGGGCAGACTGTGCAATGACGGTCTGGTAAACGGTTGCCAGTGCCACTTCCTTAACACGGCAGGAAGCTACGATGTAGCCGTTCTGCTCCATTTTGCACCAGGAGATCATCCAGGTGTCGCCCATAAACGGTGCGACATAGCTGCCGGCGATGGCGTCCCCGCGGGAATCCGTGTAGAACGGGTTCTGGTCCTGCTTTTCCGGATTTGTCACATCCACGGTACGGACGGAATGTGCAACTACAGTACCGGTACGGTCTACGACTACGATTTCCTGACGATCCTGGGTAACTTCGGCAGCTACCATCTCATGCAGCACGCCGCAATCCAGATTTCGCTGGGCGATACCGACCACTTCGGTCTTGTCCGCATTCCAAACCGGAACGGATACGGTGATGACTGCGGTATCGGTGGATCTGGAGATGAGCATATCCGAAATGTAATAATCCACGCCGGTCATGGGGATCTTGAAATAATCTTCGTCCTGAACACTGATGGGCTTGCCGAGGGTACGGATGACCTGCTGGCCGTCGGCGGTGGTCAGAGCGGTTAAGTTACCGTCATTCATGTAACGGTCAATGTCCATCATCTGCTTGTAGAGCGGAGAACGGACATTTTCATTGCTCAGATCACCCTGCAGGTAATTGCGCACACCGGGAGAGGCCGCAAAAGTACGCAGAGCTTCGATGTTCTTATTAAAGATAACATTCAGCTCTTCTTCAACGATGGCTGCCTGAGCGGTGTTCACTTCATTGGCTGCGTCGGTTCCCGAATTGATCGTATTGATTAGGCTTAGGAGAGTGAGAACGACCACAGGGATTACCACGATCAGGGTCATAACGAGGATCAGTTTGGCACGAACGCTGGACTTCTTCTTTGTTTTCATTTCGATACACCCCCTGTGTATATAATATTAGTACTATTGTACAGTTAATGTGATTACATGTCAATTAAAATCAGTAAAATGTACTAACAATTAAAAGGGAGAAAAGGGGGCAGAATGGCGGAATCTGCTGTAATTTTCTTGGTGGGAAGTTTGCAAATCATTATATTTTATGATACACTATCACTTTAATTAAGAATGCGTGAGGTAGATATGCGATTTATTTCCTGGAATGTGAACGGGCTGCGGGCCTGTGTTGGGAAAAATTTCACAGAGTATTTTAAGGAAGCGGATGCGGATATCTTCTGTCTGCAGGAGACCAAGATGCAGGAAGGGCAGCTGGTGCTGGATACACCGGGCTACCACCAGTATTGGAATTATGCGGAGAAGAAGGGTTATTCCGGGACGGCCATCTTTACGAAACAGGAGCCGCTCTCGGTAGCATACGGCATCGGCGTGGAGGAGCACGACCACGAGGGCCGGGTGATCACGCTGGAGTTTGGGGACTTTTACTTCATCACGGTATATGTACCCAATTCACAGGACGGCCTGAAACGACTGGACTATCGTATGCGGTGGGAAGACGACTTCCTTGCTTATATCAAGAAATTAGATCAGAAGAAACCGGTGATCTACTGCGGTGACCTGAATGTGGCGCACGAGGAGATCGATCTGAAGAATCCCAAGACCAACCATATGAGCGCGGGATTTTCGGATGAAGAAAGAGCCAAGTTCGGCGCGGTACTGAATGCGGGATTCATCGATTCGTTCCGGTATTTCTACCCGGAACAGGCAGATATTTATTCGTGGTGGTCCTATCGAATGCAGGCGCGGAGCAGAAACGCAGGATGGCGTATTGACTATTTTGTGGTATCGGAGCGTTTCAAAGACCGGCTGGTGGATGCAAAGATCCATACGGACATTATGGGATCCGACCACTGCCCGGTGGAACTGGAGATCAAGGACTGAGGATCCGGAAAGGGGTAATCTATGATAGGAAAGATCGTGAAAGAAGGCGCAAAGAAAGTAATGCTGGCCACACCCGTGATCGGGCTTACGGTGGTTTCTGCGGTGATCACGAAATATATTCTGGATGACCTGAAGGAGCGGAGCGAAAAAAAGAAGGATTCGGAAGAGACGGATCTGTTCGATGACGATTCCGATATCGACTGGGATGACGACGAAGAATAATCAGAAGGAGTAATATACGACAATGACGAATAAGGGAAAATATTATTTAACAACAGCGATCGCTTACACCTCCGGTAAGCCGCATATCGGCAACTGCTACGAGATCGTGCTGGCAGACAGCATCGTGCGCTACAAGAGAGCGGACGGCTATGATGTGCACTTCCAGACCGGCAGTGACGAGCATGGACAGAAGATCGAGACCCGTGCCATCGAAGAAGGCATGAGCCCGAAGGAGTTTGTGGATATGACCGCAGGCACCATCAAGCACCTGTGGGATATGATGGGAACTTCCTATGACCGTTTCATCCGTACGACGGATGCGGATCATGAGAGACAGCTCCAGAAGATCTTTAAGAAAATGTATGAAAAGGGCGACATCTACAAGGGTGCGTACGAAGGTAAGTACTGCACCGAGTGTGAGGCGTTCTATACCGAGACCCAGCTGGCAGACGGCAAGTGCCCGGTTTGCGGCGGCAATGTGCATGACGAAAAGGAAGAGGCGTATTTCTTCAAGATGAGCAAATATGCGGATCGCCTGATCGAGCACATCAATACCCATCCGGAGTTTATCCAGCCGGTATCCCGCAAGAACGAGATGATGAACAACTTCCTTCTGCCGGGCCTGCAGGATCTGTGTGTATCCCGTACCTCCTTTAAGTGGGGTATTCCGGTAGATTTTGATGAGAAGCATGTCGTTTATGTATGGCTGGATGCACTGAGCAACTACATTACCGGTATCGGTTATGATGCGGACGGCAACAGCAGCGATGAGTACAAGAAAAACTGGCCGGCAGACCTGCACCTGATCGGTAAGGATATCATCCGTTTCCATACGATCTACTGGCCGATCTTCCTGATGTCTCTGGACGAGCCGCTGCCGAAGCAGATCTTCGGACATCCGTGGCTGCTGCAGGGCGGTGAGAAGATGAGTAAGTCTAAGGGTAATGTGATCTATGTGGACGATCTGATCAACATCTTCGGTCTGGATGCGGTTCGTTACTTTGTATTGCACGAGATGCCGTATGAAAACGACGGTACCATTACATGGGAACTGATGACCGAGCGTGTCAATTCCGACCTGGCAAACACCCTGGGCAACCTGGTGAACCGTACCGTGGCAATGACCAACAAGTATTTCGGCGGATCGGCGATCGATAAGGGCGTGGCAGATGCGGCCATCGACGATGATCTGAAGGCGGTTGTGACCGGTGCTTACGATAAGGTAGAGAAACTGATGGAGACCCTGCATGTGGCAGATGCCCTAACGGAGATCTTCAATGTATTTAAGCGACTGAACAAGTATATCGATGAGACGGAGCCGTGGAAGCTGGCAAAGGATGAGGCACAGCAGGATCGTCTTTCTACCGTGCTGTACAACCTGTGCGAAGGCATTATGACCGGCGCATCCCTGTTGGCACCGTTCCTGCCGACTACGGCGGATAAGATCGCGGCACAGCTGGGATCCGCACTTCGCGAGTTTGACCAGTTGGGCGTATTCGGTCTGCAGGAGAACAAGACCTTTAAGGTAACCGATGCTCCGGAGATCCTGTTCGCAAGACTGGATAAGGAAGAGATCGCTAAGAAGGCTGAGGAAGTACAGACCCGCCAGCGTGAAGAGTATGTGGCACACCAGAAGAAGGCGACCGCAAACCTGCTGGCAGCCGGCAAGATCTCTCAGGAAGAGGCAGATGCAAAGCTGAAGGCTCTGGGCGGTGCAGAGGAAGAGAATGCTGTCCATGTAGAGACCAAGGAAGAGATCACCTTTGATGATTTTGAGAAACTGCAGTTTGTAGTGGGTGAGATCGTAAAGTGCGAGGAAGTGCCCAAGTCCAAGAAGCTGCTGTGCTCCCAGGTAAAGATCGGTGACCGTACGGTGCAGATCGTATCCGGCATCAAGGCCTGGTACAAAGCCGAAGAGATGGTGGGCAAGAAGGTGATGGTACTGCTGAACCTGAAACCGGCCAAACTGGCAGGCGTTTTGAGCGAAGGTATGCTGCTCTGCGCAGAAGATGCGGAAGGCAATGTTGTATTGATGACCCCGGAGAAGGATGTACCGTCCGGCTCCGAGATCGGTTGATCGTAGTTTGAATTTTTGACGGTTCGGGATCGTACTGCGCTCCCGGACCGTTCGTTATCTTATGAAGTTATTCTTGCCTTCCCCTTGAGGGGGAGGTGCCCGAAGGGCGGATGAGGTGTTATATGAAAAGAGACGGACATGGTGTATTTTTGGTGTTACTGCTGGTTTCGGTGTTGCTGGCGATCTACTTTGCGGTGACATCTGCAACCAAGGATCTGAAGGAGTTTCAGGAAACACAGGATCAGATCAATGCCAACCAGGAAGAAGTGGAAGAGATGGGTGAGGCAATGCAGGAGATCAAGAACCAGATCGAGCAGAGCTATGACGATCTGGACCAGCAGATCACCGCAGAATAACTATGTATTTCAGTGTCAGGTTAAAGGATTCGGAACAGAAAAGAAACATCACCATCCTGCACGGAACGGAGCGGGACTGGGAGGAGGCAATGGCGCTTACCTGGAAGGTGTTCCGGCGCTTTGATGCGAAGGATTATTCCGTGGAGGGATGCGATAGCTTCCTGCGTTTTATTTCCGATAATATGCTCAAGAGGATGTTTTTGCTGGGGCGGTATCGCATGTATGTTGCAAAGGATGCCGGGCAGATCGTGGGTGTGATCACGATCCGCGAGCAAAATCATATATCGCTTTTGTTTGTCGACGAGAAATATCAGCATACCGGCATCGGGCGTGCGCTGATCGATTGTGTGATGGATTATCTGTGCAGTCGAAAGGTGTTGCCTTTGGATAATGAAGAAGACAAGATCCCGGATATGCTGTACGAAAAGGAACCCGGCGATTTCTGTACGGTCAATGCGGCGCCGTATGCAGAGAATTTTTACAAAACGCTTGGTTTCGAGCAGACCGCGGAGGCGTTCGAGCGGGAAGGGATTGTATCGATCCCCATGAAACTGCTGGCGGGTCCGAAGGGCGTATGAGGTATTTTTTCGTCAATCTGACGGAAACGGGGACGGATCCGGTCGGTTTTCGTCAACTTGACGAACAGTAGACATAAGATTTCGGCGCTCGGTCAATGGAAATCCGGTCCTATATCCGATATAATCGCAGTTAGTGTAAAAGTACATTAATGCCGTGCCAACGGCAATCAAAAATACCTAGGAGGTAATCAAAAATGGCAAGTCTTTCTTTGAAGAATGTCTGCAAGGTTTATCCGAACGGTTTCGAAGCTGTTAAGGATTTCAACCTGGAGATCGCAGACCAGGAATTCATCATCTTCGTAGGTCCGTCCGGATGTGGTAAGTCCACCACACTGCGTATGATCGCAGGTCTGGAAGACATCAGCTCCGGTGAGCTGCGTATCGGTGATCGTCTGGTTAACGACGTAGAGCCGAAGGATCGTGATATCGCGATGGTATTCCAGAACTACGCTCTGTATCCGCATATGACCGTATACGATAACATGGCATTCGGTCTGAAACTTCGTAAGGTTCCTACCGATGAAATCGATAAGATGGTTAAAGAAGCAGCTAAGATCCTTGACCTGGTTCCGTTGCTGGAGCGTAAGCCGAAGGCTTTGTCCGGTGGTCAGAGACAGCGTGTTGCTATGGGTCGTGCAATCGTTCGTAACCCGAAGGTATTCCTGATGGACGAGCCTCTGTCCAACCTGGATGCAAAACTTCGTGTACAGATGAGAATTGAGATCGCTAAGCTGCACCAGAGACTGGGCACCACCATCATCTACGTAACACATGACCAGACCGAGGCTATGACACTTGGTACCCGTATCGTAGTTATGCGTGACGGTGTGGTTCAGCAGGTAGATACCCCGCAGAACCTGTATGATAAGCCGGTGAACCTGTTCGTTGCAGGTTTCATGGGATCTCCGCAGATGAACTTCCTGGATGCTGTAGTAGAAGTTCAGGGCGAGACCGCTTACCTGAAGATCGCTGACAAGTCCATCCCTCTGAATGCAGAGAAGTCCAAGAAGATCATCGATGGTGGTTATGACGGCAAGACCGTTACCTTCGGTATCCGTCCTGAGGATGTATATGATTCCGAGATGATGGTTGAAGCTAACCCGCTGAGCGTATTCGAAGCTACCATCCGTGTATACGAGCTTCTGGGTGCTGAAGTATTCCTGTACTTCGATCTGGATGAGTTCCCGATGACCGCTCGTGTGGATCCGAGAACTACCGCCAGACCGGGCGATGTTGTACGTTTCGCATTCGATACTGACAAGATTCACGTATTCGATAAGGAAACCTCTCAGATCATCACCAACTAGTCTGAAAGAAAGACCTATCTGCCGCCGGACAGCAATGTCCGGCGGTTTTTTCGTTTATTTGACACGTTTATGTGGAAAGTGTAAAATTATGATGTGCTTTTGTCGTTCCCTCGCAAGCGGGGAAGTACAGTTACGACAGAACGAAAGGACATATCATAAATGGACAGAGCAAAACGGCTGGAAGATGCCTTGCGGGATCTGGAGAAAGCAGGCAGGATCGGCGCGGAGGAAGTGCAATATCTGCTGGATGTGATGCAGCAGGAAGACAGCGTGGAACAATTTTTTTCGGAACTGATCCGGGGTATGTCGGCAAAAGACGAAAACGAAATGTCCCGACGCACCAAAGGGCTGGAATTGCCGTCGGATGCCGGGTGGATCGTATATCATATCCAGACCGATTATCCGGAAGAGGCGAGAGAGCTGCTGGGGCAGATCTATTCCGATCCGAAGGAAGCGGTATTTCCGGAGGGGGATTCGGGAATGTTGCGTCTGGTACATATGGCAGCGGATCAGGATGTGCGGCAACAGGCCAAAGAGACGGCCGAACAGATCGTCAGCATGATCAACACCGAGCTGATGGAAAAGGTATATGTGGGCTACAGCGATGTATGTGAACTGTCCGGGTTACATACGGCAGATGTGCAGGCAGCAATGGCACTGGAGATCCTTCGTACTTTTTATGAAGAGCGGTTGGAGGCAGGCTACGGTTCCCTTGGGATCGGGCGATTGGTATACAGCATCCGTAAGGAAGATTGCGAGGCCTTTCTGGAGGAATATTTCGGGGCGGAGAAGCGACTGGATCTGTCGGAAGAGGAACTGCAGACCGTGAATAAGTTCTTTGAGAAGAACTTAAATATCTCCGAGACGGCCCGGGATCTGTTTATGCACCGAAATACCCTGGTTTATCATTTGGAGAAACTCCAGAAAAAGACCGGTCTGGATATCCGGCGTTTTGACGATGCGATGACCCTCAAGATCGCCCTGATGGTGGAGCGGTTTTTGGCGGTATAATTTTGCGGATCATCGATACAGATTAAGTAAGATCAGTGCATTTCGATGCACTGATTTTTGCATGAAGGCTTGAAAAAGGGTTATGGACCGGATAGACAACGGAAGGGATGGATGATAGAATAAATATGTTTGTATATAAATAGTTTATTAAGGAGGGGAATATGAAATATCATAAACTCATCGCCGGTCTTACGGCAGCGGTTTGTCTGTTCTCGGGGTTTCCGGTGAATGCCGAAGGGGAGGAAACGGTTGAGATCAAGGCCACTCAGGATGATAAAAATCCGATTCCGGACAAATATACCACGGGTGCCAGCGGGGCACTGACCAAGGTGGGACTGGGAGATACCGTTTCCGGAGTTACCTTTAAGGCGAGTGGGACGAATGATGCCAATACGATCAATTTTGCATATCCGGTGGCACCGATCCCGAGTTCGGTCGTAATTGAAAATTGTGATTTCTCGGACTATAAGTTGTCCATCCTCGGAGATGAAACGGTAACGGACCGGGATGTGCATATTACCTTCCGGAATTGTCGTTTCGGCAATGTCAGCAAAGGAGCGGAGGACAGCCGCGTTTACTGTGAGTTTGAGAACTGCAGCCTGCAGCATTTCCAGGGAAGCAACGCCGGCTTTTTGAACTGCGCGATCGGCGGCAGCTATCAGGACGGTATGCAGATCTTCCGGCATGTCAGCCTGACGAACTGCTATTTTTCGGATTTTATCTATCCCTGCACCACCGGAGAGTACCATACCGACGGTGTCCATATCTTCGGTAAGGCAAATATACCGGTTACGGATCTGAATTTTGACCATTGCCGCTTTGAGGTGCCGTTTAACAATCTGGCCGGCAGCGATGCTTATGTGAATTCATGCTTTATGCTGTCCCCGGAGTATAGTAATGCATCGCACATTACGGTGAAGGATTGCATCATGAACGGTGGCGGATACACCATCTATGCAAGTGATCGTGACAGGGACGGCACGAGGTGGACCGTATCCGATACCAGCTTTGTGAATGTTAAGGTGGGAGATGCGCATCTGTACGGAGATATTTATCCGACCATGCGTTCTGCGGGAGCGACCTTTACAAACCTGAGTGATGTAGACAGCCTGTATATCGGTTATGTCGGAAAGAACGGAGATAATACCTGTTTTAGCGTGACCAATGATACGAATGTGGAAAGAACGCTTCGGATCGTTACGGATCAGGGGACTTTTGTTTCTGCCATCGCAGCCTGCCCCGGCGGCAGAGGACTGCGGAATGTGACGGAGCGACTGGATTTCCCGACCGATCAATTGGTTTCCGTTCCGGTAGATGCAAACTTTGCGGTATGTCTGGATGCAACGGATCCGGACAATCTGAAGCAGATCCGCTTTGTGAATTACGGATCGACACCGGTCTATCTGACACAGGATCAGCTGCAGGGGAACGAAGCATATACGGTGGTAGAACCGGGAGAGAACAGCGGTGCCGGCATAAATACTTCCGGCAATTCGCAATCGGGATCCTCCGGCAGCTATACCAAACCGGCACATACACACAGCTTTGCCTGGGTAACCACGGAGCAGCCGAGTGTATATCGTCTGGGCGTAGAGTGCTATCGTTGCGAACAGTGCGGACTGGTGAAGGACAGCAGATCGATCGATTACACGGCCAATATTTTGAAGACGATCCGGAATACGGTTGCGGCGGCACCGCAGAACGGGGCGGTAACGATACAGACCGGCGGTTATATTTCCCTGGATAAAGTAACGGCGGAGGCACTGCAGATCCGTAATGATGTGACCGTGACATTTTCGTTTGTGTATCGGAAGCAGAAATACGAGATGACGGTACCGGCCGGATTTGACTGGGTATCCACATTGAATCAGGAGGGCTGGACCGGATTTTTGTACATCGGCTCCTTCCCGGGCGTGGTTGTGACGCCGGTTCAATAAAACAGAAGATTTCGTAAAAAAGAGGCAGTGTCCGTAAAAGGATGCTGCCTTTTTGGTTAGAAAATATTACAGAGATACACCACGCAGTTCGGCGTTCGGGATGGTTGCCTGCACGATCTGCAGGAACTCTTCCAGCTCGCCTGCAGAAAAGGCGGCATAGTCGGAGGCACGGTTGGTGAGCAGGCAGATCACATGGTCACTGGTTTCGTAGGATTGCAGATAGTAAGCTTTGGCACCGGCGATCCATTGGGCGATGTCCTGCAGATCCGCTGCGGTATGCAGCCCTTTGACCAGTGTGGTGCGAAACTCATAATCGATGCCGCTGTGCATCAGGAAATCCACACTTTCTTCATAGGGACGCAACAGATCCGCCGCGGGTGTTAAACCGGCGGTTTTCGCGTAGTTTGCCCGGGATGACTTGATGTCCATCGCCACCTTATCGATGAGCCCGTCCTGATAGAATTGTTTCAATAAGTCCGGCCGGAATCCGTTGGAATCCAGCTTGACGGATAAGCCCATTGCCTTGATCCTGCCCAGAAACTCCGGCAGGTCCGGTTGCAGCGTGGGCTCGCCGCCGCTGACGCATACCCCCTCCAAAACATGGGAGCGTTTTCGGATCTTTTCCAGAACGGCTTCTTCCCCGAGCGGTTCTTCAAAATGTTCCGGCAGCACCAGTCCGCCGTTTTGGCAGAACGGGCAGCGCATATTGCAGCCCTGTGTAAAGACGGTGCAGGCCAGTTTGCCCGGATAGTCCAATAAGGTTGTCTGTAAAAAGCCGCCGATACGCATCGTATTCTCCATCATTGTTTTACGGAAGGATTTATGCTATATTATAGGCGTTTTAGGACAATTTACAAGTGGAGAAAACAGATGGCAGGAATGCGGGAGCGGCGGGCCAGACGGCGGGCCGAAAAAGCCGTTGCGGCCGAGGCGGAAGCAATCCGTCAGGCGGCATTGGACGAAAAATATATGAAGGCAGCGATCAAACAGGCGCAGAAGGCAGCAGAACTGGGCGAAGTGCCCATCGGCTGCGTGATCGTTCACGAAGAAAAAATCATCGGGCGCGGCTACAACCGGCGCAATACGGACAAGAGCACCTTATCCCATGCGGAGATCACGGCCATTCGTAAAGCCAGTAAAGTGATCGGGGACTGGCGTCTGGAAGAGTGTACGCTCTATGTCACCCTAGAGCCCTGCCAGATGTGTGCCGGGGCCATAGTGCAGGCACGCATCCCGCGGGTTGTGATGGGCTGTATGAACCCCAAGGCCGGCTGCGCCGGGTCGATTTTGAACCTTTTGGAAATGAAAGAATTCAATCATCAGGTGGATGTGACCCGCGGCGTCTGCGAAGAAGAGTGCAGCCAAATGCTGAAAGATTTCTTTAAGGGACTGCGGCAGCGCCTGAAAAAAACGGAGACCTGACAGGACAAGGGACCATGAGTCTGCCCGGGGTGTTCACATCCCATAGTTGACAAAACAGGCCATCTTCCGTTATACTAGATTAGCCGTGCAGCCGGGGCGTTAGCGGTGTCCTGTACCCACAATCCGCTTTAGTGGGGGTGATGGTGTTTTGAGGGCTTTTGCCTGTGTGGTTAGCCCTGCATAAGCGATGTTGAAATTCGGGTCTTACGCAATGCGTGCCTGTGAACCGTGTCAGGGTGGGAACACAGCAGCACTAAGCGGGAATTCGTATGTGCCGTGAGGTCGCCTGGGTGGAGTTGGCTGTGCAGCAAGCGCGCATGGGTTCGGTTCGAGAAATGCCGCACGGTTTTTATGTTGCAGAAAATAATGCGTCGGATTTGAGGTGACGGTATGAGCCTGAAAGACTTCATTAAATTATTTCTGATCTATGCGGTTCTGGTGATCTTCGGAACGGTGATGTATGTTGTGAGTTTTCATACGCCGTTGTTTGCGGGAATGGATGTATTCTTTTACCGCGGGCTTGCGCTGATCTTTTTCTGGGGCGCGGTGATGGCGGTTGTTATGGCACTTTTGAAAAAGATCAAATGGAAAGAACTGATCACCGGCAGGGATATCTTGCTGTTATTCGCCGGATTCTGCTGCGTGAATGTCGTGATCTTTACGCATCTGCCGGTAACGGCGGAACGTTCCATTTCCGTATTTATGCTGGGCTACATGACGGATCACGCGGATGAGAGTTTTACCGAGGAGGAGATCGGAGCCTATTTTGTGGATCGTTATGTCGGCGATTTCGGCGCTTTTTCCAAAAGATTCCATGAGCAGGCGGTGACCGGGACCATCGAAAAAGATGCGGATGGTGAGGCTTATCACATCACGGAAAGCGGAAAGAAACTGATGGGATTGTACGATGCGGTGGCAGACTGGTACGGGCTGGATAAGAAGCTGATCCACCCGGATGAGGCAAAGTAGGAAATGCCCGGGATCGTCTACATCCTGCTGTGCCTGCTGACCGGCAGAAATATTGTAAAACGGATTTACCCGGAGTATGTTACGCTGGGGGAGAAGAGTTATAACGGAAAAGAATTGGGATTGCCGCGCTTTATGACGGCATTCCCTGTTTTTTATCTGTTAGGCACACTGGTGCTGACATGGGGAGCGTATATCACCGCCTCTTTGGTGATGGCGATCCGGCCGGGGGAAGAACGCCCCCTGTGGCCTGCAGATCTGTATATTTTCATCATGGCATTTCTGTTTAATCTGGTTTGTCTCGTTTGGGAATGGTATATCCGGAAAAAAGGCAAGAAAGCGGAATGGAATCCGAAACGATGCCTTCGAAAGGTGTTGAAAAGTATTCCGGAGATCTTTTTGGTAGCGGCTTTGGTTTATTTTTTTGCCGGACTGATGTATGGCACTTTTCGGATCGAAGACGGAAAACTGCGGATCGGTCTTTCTATTTTCAGTGATTTTGCCGTGCATATGGGGATGGTTCGGTCGTTTTCGTTCGGAAACAATTTCCCTACGCAATATTCGCACTATGCAGGGGCGGATGTACGATATCACTTTATGTTCCAGTTTTTGGTGGGCAATCTCGAGTTTTTGGGCATGCGCATCGATCATGCAATGAATGTACCGAGTATCCTGTCTGTGGTCAGCGCATGTATGCTCCTGTATGTGTATGCAACCAAACTGTTCGGCGGCCGTTTTGCCGGAGGCATCTCGGTATTGTTTATGGTCTTCCGCTCGTCTCCCAGTGTGTTCCGGTATTTGAGCGAAGAACCGCAGGCGGAAGATTTTTGGGAAAAGGTCAAAGCACGCGATTATTTTATGAACTATACCCCCAATGAGGACTGGGGGCTTTGGAGCCTGAAGGTGTATACGAACCAGCGGCATCTGGCGTTTGGGATGATTGCCGTCTTTTTGCTGCTGTTGATCTATACGCCGTTTGTCTGCCGGATGTTTCGGCGGATCGCGGCTGCCGGCCGGTTGCAGAAGATCGGAAACAAAGCACCGCGGCAGGAGAAACGGTTTGCACAATATCGGCGGCGGATCAAAAGAAAGATAAATACCTTCGGCAGAGCGATCCTGCTGGAGAAAGAATGCATCCTGCCGGAATCCTACAGTCGGCCGGTTTTCTGCGGATTGCTGCTTGGTAGTATGGCTTTTTGGAACGGAGCGATGGTGATCGGAGCGCTCTGCATCCTGTTTGTGATGGCGCTTTTTTCGACCCGGCGGCTGGAGTATCTGCTGACGGCGGTTCTGACAATGATCCTGTCGATGCTGCAGACACAGGTTTTTATCCGGGGGAATGTTGTGGAGCCGCAGTTGCTCTACGGGTTCATTGTGCAGAACCGGACGATCTGGGGCGTGGGAATGTATCTGGTGGATCTGACCGGTCTGCTGATCCTGCTGGCCGCGGTGGCGCTGCTGCATTATAAAGGATATACCAGGTGGCTGCTGGTGGCTTTTTCGGCACCGTTGCTGTTTGCTTTTCATATCTCGCTCACGCCGGATGTGATGGTCAATCATAAATATATTATGTTGTCGATCATCCTGGTATCCGTTGCCGCAGCGGGGCTGCTGAAGGAATTGTGGGAGCACCGGGGGATCCTGCATCGGCTGGCGGTGATCGTATTATGTGTCGTGATGACCGCAACGGGGATCTATGAAGTGCGTATACAGAAAAATGTCGATGAAGATGCGTTTGAATATGCGTTGGATGATGATCTGATCGCGTGGGTGAGGGACAATTCCGATTCGAAGGATCTGTGGCTCACCGACTGGGTCTCGATCCACGAAGTGGTATTGGGCGGTGCAATGCTGTATTACGGCTGGCCGTACTATGCCTGGAGCGCCGGATATGACACCCTTGCCCGGGAAGAGATCGTGGCGGAGTTGTTTTCGGAAGAGGATCCCCGGAGAATGCAGCAGCTGATGGAGCGGGAAGGCATCCGCTATATTATGGTTGACAATGGCGTGCGAAACAGCGAAAATTATGTGGTGCGCGAAGATGTGATCGCAAGCCTTTATCCGGTCGTGTATGAACGCGGTGAGGGAGACTGGCGACTGGCGATCTATGATACGGGCATTTTGAGATAGAGGAAAGGGAGTAGCACTATGCGTTTCGGTAGATATTTATATGGCGGGGGATGTATCCTGGTTCTTTGTCTGGTATACGGTCTGATGGGGGATGACAGCGGACCGGTGTTAACCTGGTGGCTGACGCTGCTTTTTCTGGGACTGGCGTTTTATCCGCTCAGCAAGAGCCTGTTTCATTCCTTTACGGATCATGGCTATATATTCAGTAAGGTTCTCGGTTTCTTATGCAGCGGTTATATGATGTTTTTGCTGGGCTCGCTGCGCATCATGAAATTTTCCGGCACCGGGGTGTGGGTATCCACATTGCTTACGATGGCGCTGGTGTGGGGGATCTATTATTTCTGCACCAAAAAGAAGGGGATGCAGAAGCTGTTTTCGGAGATGCCCGTGGATGTTTTTCTGTCAAGAGAGCTCTTTTTCCTGGCGGGATTTGCGATCTTTGCCTATCTGAAAGGGTTTAATCCTTCGGCATACGGCACGGAGCGAATGATGGATTACGGTTTTATGACCGGTATGGCGCGGACGGAGTATTTTCCGGTACAGGATTTCTGGTTTGCCGGAGAGAACCTGAACTACTATTATTTCGGGCAGTATCTGATGACATTTTTAACGAAGCTTTCCGGAAATGAAGTGGTATACGGCTATAATCTGGGACTTTCGATGTGCTTTGCGTTATGTATGTCGTTGAGTTTTTCGCTGGTATATCAGTGGATGTTTGCACATACTGAGGATCAGGAAAAGGAGGGGCAGAAGCATCCGGGACGGGTGGCGACCTTTGCGGGCATTATGGCATCGCTGGCCGTAACCTTTGCGGCAAATTGCCATTACATCATCTTTAATTTCCTGGTACCGATGGTCTGGGAGATCCTGGGGCTGGAAGGGCAGACACCGAGTTACTGGTTTGCCGATTCTACGCGATATATCGGATACCATCCGGATGTGAACGACAAGACGGCTCACGAGTATCCCGCATATTCATTCCTGTTGGGTGACCTGCATGCACACGTGATCAATATTTTTGTTGTTCTTACGATCCTGGCGATCCTGTTTGCTTGCACGCGGGCATTAAAAGCCGGAGAGAAGCGGGAATGGAAGTGGAAAGAACTGTTTCTGGACCTGTCGGTTCTGATGATCGGTTTTCTCATCGGTATCTGTATGATGGAGAATTACTGGGATTTTCCTATTTACTATGTTGTGGCGGGGGCAATCCTGCTGGCGATCCATCTGCGCAGCGGCGATTCCGCTTTGTCGGTAGGCGCCCGGATCGGAACGCAGGGAATCATAGTACTTACGGTTGCGACGGTGATATCCCTGCCGTTTTCCCTGCAATTCCATGCAATGACCAATGGTTTTGCAAGGGCGGAAGATCATACCCGCTGGTATCAGTTGCTGATCTTGTGGGGAATGCCGGTAGCGCTTCTTGTCGGGCATTTTGTAAGTATGGCAGTCCGTTGCAAGACAAAGAGCTTCCGGCCGTCCATACGGGAGCTGGATCATACGGATCTTTATGTGCTTCTGATCGGATTGTGTGCATCGGGGCTGATCCTGATCCCGGAAGTGATGTATGTGGTGGATATCTATACCGGCGGATACAAACGGTTCAATACCATGTTTAAACTGAGCTATCAGGCATTCATTATGCTGGGATTGCTGACAGGATATGTGACTGCCAAGTGGATCGCAAGGCCACAGAGTGCGGCACAGCGCAAATGGGGTATCATAGCCGGTATTGTGGTGCTGTGGAGTTGCGGCTATTTCAAAACCGCGCTGGACGATTCCTTTGGGGATGTGACCGATCCGGAGCGGCATAAGGGATTACGGGCGGACGCATTTATCTATGAATACAGACCGATGGATGCGGAGGCCGTGAAGTGGATCAATGCCAGTGTGCCGAGCGGCAGCGTGGTATTGGAAGCGAACGGAGACAGTTATACTCTGTATAATTTTGTTTCGGTATTGACCGGATTGCCGACAGTGCTGGGGTGGCATACACACGAATGGCTGTGGCACAACGATCTGGATCCGGTGGATCTTCGGGCGGCGGATATCCTGGAGATCTATACCGGAACGGATCTGCAGAAGAAGCAGGAATTACTGCAAAAATACAATGTGGATTATATTTATATCGGCAGCAACGAATATGAGAAGTACGGCCAGAGCGGAATGGATCCGCAGATCTTACTGGAAATGGGAGAGGTCGTATATTACAGTACGACACCGGATATGCAGGGGAATCTGATCTATCTGGTGAAAGTAAGGTAAGAAAGAACCGGTGTTATCACGCAAAAAGAGGTGTGATAACGCCGGTTTTTTGATCTTTCTTCTACATATTGGGGAATCGCACATATATATGGTAGAGCGCAGATTTTTTCATATCTTTTCTTTCTTAATTGGTGCACCCAAACCGCGTGTTTTCGGCCGGAAAGGGCCGGTTCGAGACGCGGTTCGTGCAAAGTGCTTGGTTTACAGAAGATTTTAAAGAATTCCGTATTCATGGGCTTTTCGGGGGGATGACCTTCCGGGACACGGATGAAATTTCACGTATATTTTTGGCGTTCTATACAAATAGCCGAAAAAAATCGGGTGCCTTTACATCCCCGATTTTTCAGCATATAATGGATTATGAATATGATGCGTGAGTAGCACGCAGATCAGTTGTATACTAGAATGCCAGTCAAGGAAGACATCACTATGACAGGCAGGAGCAAAGAGGCATTGGACAGGTATAGCAGAAAGGAGACTGGGTAATGACGGGCAGAAGATTGGGCAAACGGATCATCTCAAGTGCGATGGCGTTCATTATGGCGAGCAGCACATTGATGGCGACTCCGTTGAAGACAAACGCAGACGGTACGATTCCTTCCAAAATGGATTCGGCCAACCTCGTGAACTATGATTATGTTCTGGGGCGTGCAGTAGACTTCGGTATCACAGCGCCGACTTTTGTGCAGCAGGGGCATATGGAGACAACCTTTGCTACCAATGAGTTTTATATGGAATGCGGCAGCAACAGTGATGTCGATTTTATCAAGGGAACAGCACAGTTCCTGATCGGCGGTGTTGGTGTATCCAACATGACCGGAGAACCGAGCAGGATCGTATTCGGCGGGACAACCTGCAGCGTCTTCAATATTGAAGCTGCACCGGAAATCCTGGGCGATTCGTTCTCTCATGTAAACGGTGAAAAAGTAAGCGGTGGTCAGGATTTCGGACAGATCCACTTCAATGCGGATGTTCCGTCCGTAGTGGTAAACAAGTCGGAGGCTACCAAGAGCAATGTTAACCGTGTTCTGGAGAATGTAAGAGAGCGTTCGGCAGAATTGTCTGCAAGAGCGGCAAGTGCCGAATATGTAGTGGATTACAGACAGTTTTCCCAGTTTAACGGGAACCAGATCACCATGGATTTCACGGATCCGGCATTTCAGGATAATGTGATCTATGTTCAGGTAGACAGTAAATTGGCAAATGCGCTGAATGAATCTGCAGCTCTTAAGATCAAAAAGGATTCTTCTACGGTTATCGTGTTTAACATGGAAGATAATGTATCCAACAGTACATTTACCGGTGTTTCTTCCGCAACATCCTACGAGAATGAAAGAGCGGTAACCATTCAGAAGATTCAGGTTTCCGTGGACGGCGGTGCTAACTGGATCAATACGGAGACCGGAAATTCCGATCTGGCTCAGGCTGCGCAGGTTGACAGCGAGATCTGCCAGAAGATCATTTGGAACATTCGGACCACCGGTATTGTAAACCTGAATATCTGTGCAGGTACTTTCCTGATGCCGTATGCAAAGGATGCGGTTGTAACCGGATCCAGTGCAGGTTGGGCGGTAGCACCGAGAATGACCGTATCCAGCGGCGAGTGGCATTATGTATTCCAGCGCGGTAGCCAGGACACGATCCTGGATGGCAACGGCCAGATCCATTTCGCAGCCAAAAAAGCATTTACCGAAGATTACAATAACGGTAAGCCGGTAGAAGATAAGTCGATCATGACGACTGCAGGTACCTACAAATTCCAGTTCTACAAGAGCGACAGCAGTTATTCTTCTTTGTCTGCTTTTGGCGACGAGGTTATCAATCAGGATACCAACAAAATTCATTTCCCGATGTTGACCTATACTCCGGATGATAACGGGAAGACTTTCTACTATGTAATTAAAGAAAACGGCGCAGGCGATGTGATCCCCGAACACGGTGTAAAGGTGGAAAAGTCCACCGGTGAGATCCGCATTGCAGTTACCGTAAATTATGACGAGGCATTCAAGTCCTACACTTACAATGTTACCACCAAGACGATCCTGGGCGACGGTTCCGAGTATAAGGAGAACCCGAACATCGATATGTCCGGTGTGGAATTCTCTCTGGGTGCTTTCTATAATAAGGTAATCAAAGATGATATCACTCCGAACGGAACGGATGTGTACATCAGCAAGCATGATGTTTCGGGCAATGAACTGGAAGGCGCAACTCTGATCTTTAAAGGGGAGGATAGCAACGGATCGGGCATCAATATGATGCTGAGCTCCATTTCCGTAGAATTAGGAAAAGGCGCTGACAGACTTAACAGAACCACTTACCAGTTGAGTTTTGTATCCGGAAGCGAACCGACAATAATCAAGAATCTGCCGGATGGTATTTACACTCTTATCGAAGAGACAGCACCGCAAGGCTACCTGAAAGCGGAAAAAATCACATTTACGATCAAAAACGGCAAGTTGTTTGATAAGGACGGCAAGGAATACTCGGGCAATACCATTGTTATGGTAGATGAAGATGCTACATCAGCAGGTGCAACCGTAAACATCAGCAAACGGATCATCAATACAACAGATGAGCTGCCGGGTGCAAGACTTCGCGTAGCACAGTGGAAGATCAACAGTGCGGAAGAGGCAACCGATTTCAGCACCGTTATTCTGAAGCAGGGTATCCAGGATATTACAGCATATGCAGATGCCTGCGATTGCGGTTATATCGAGTTTACCTCCGGATACAGGGAGACCACGATTTCCGGATTGAAGCCCGGTTATTATGTACTGAGTGAGATCACAGCTCCGGACGGTTATGAGAAGACGGAAAGCATCGGCTTCTATATTAATGAAAAAGGTAAGGTATCAATTGTTGATGATGACGGCAATGTACTGGAGGCAGATGTAGTCAACAACACCGTTATTATGGAAGATGCACCGGAAACAGTAGTACCGGATACCGGTAAGCTGGTGATCACCAAGCAGATCGAAGGTGATGTAA
>CAMJAP010000055.1 GCA_946403625.1 uncultured Lachnospiraceae bacterium | reverse complement strand
CCGTTGCGGGACGGTGGTGTGCGAGAGATTGGAGAGGCGGCACCAAGCGTAACAGAGTTTTTGATGGGGATGCTGATCTACGAATGCGCATTAGTGAGCTTTGAATATATGCGCGAAGATATTATCTGGTATGAGCCGGAAGATATCGAGCAGATCGAATCGCTGCTGAAAAAATATCCGTATCATGTGGACAACTGGTTTTCGAATCGGATTGATCTATATACGATAAACAACGAGGAACTGTTATTCATTTTGATGGGGGATGTGCCGCAAGGCAGTTATTCTGCGAGAAATAAGGAAGTCTACGATCGACTGGATGCACAGATCGGATCGATCGGAGAAGCATAAAGATGGAATTAAAAGTATGAGGGGAAAACAATGAAACATAAGGTATTCAAGACATCGCACGGAAATATTCATTATTGGGTGAATGAAGTAAAGAGCAAATACCAGCTGGTATTTCTCCCGGGATTGACGGCGGACCACAGACTGTTTGTAAAACAGGTCAAGGCGTTTGCGGAAAAGTATTCGGTATTTGTGTGGGATGCACCGTCGCATGCGGCATCCTATCCGTTTGATTATGAATACGATCTGCAGGATAAGGCAAAGTGGCTGGATGAGATCCTGACGAAGGAAGGATTTGATCAGCCGGTGATCATCGGACAGTCTATGGGCGGCTATCTGGGGCAGATGTATGTGGAACTGTTTCCGGAGAAACTGAAAGGCTTTATCAGTGTGGATTCCGCACCGCTTAAGAAAGAATATTATACCGGATGGGAATTGTGGCTGCTTAAGCGAATGGAGCCCGTCTACAGCCATTATCCCTGGAAGAGTCTGATGAAGGCAGGCGTGAACGGTGTGGCAACGACGGAATACGGCAGACGCCTGATGCGAAAGATCTGGTCGGAATATGACGAGGATCATGCAAGATATGCCAAGCTGGCGGGATTCGGCTATCGGATACTGGCACAGGCGATCGAAGAAGACAGACCTTACGAGATCACGTGTCCGGCACGATTGATCTGCGGCACCAAGGATCACGCGGGATCCTGCATCCGTTATAATAAGGCATGGCATAAAAATTCCGGCATTCCCATTCATTGGATCGAGGATGCAGGGCACAATTCCAATACCGATAAACCGGAAGAGATCAATGCGATCATTGAAGAGTTTATCGCAACATTGTAATGAGGTGGAAAAGGATATAAGATGGAGTATCGGGAAATTACCGGAGCGGACGATGCAGCGCTTGCAGCCATTATCCGCACCAACTTAAAAGCGCATCAACTGGATCTGCCGGGGACGGTTTACTTTGATAAGAATCTGGATCATCTGAGTGATTTTTATCTCGCAGACAGTGCAAAACGCTTTTATTATATTGTTACGGAACAGGACGAAGTGGTCGGCGGCATCGGCCTGGCAGAGATCGATCTGTTTGAAGATTGCGCCGAATTGCAAAAACTGTATCTTGCTGATCGCATGAAGGGAAGCGGCATCGGATATACGATGATCCGAAAGATCGAAGAAAAGGCAAGAGAACTGGGATACCGTCAGATGTATCTGGAAACCCACGATAACCTTCCGGCGGCCATCCACATTTATGAAAAGAGCGGATACCGGGAAATCGAGAAACCTGCCGGCGTGGTGCATGCAACTATGAACCGGTTTTTCCTGAAAACACTTTGATGAAAAGAGGAGCGATATATGCAGATCACATTGGATTGGAAACAGTATGAAGCAAAGGCAACGGAAGCGGTTGCGGAAGGCATCGTGCTTTTGGAAAATAAAGGTGACGTCTTACCTTTGGATAAGTCGGAGCCCATCGCGGTATTCGGGCGCATCCAGCTGGATTATTACAAGAGCGGCACCGGATCGGGCGGTATGGTCAATGTATCGCATGTGATCAATATCCCGGAAGGCCTGGAGATGCGCGGTGCTGCGCCGGATGCGGAACTGTTGCAGATATACCGGGACTGGACGGCAGAGCATCCTTTTGATCGCGGTGTTACCTGGGGCGGCGAACCCTGGTGTCAGGAGGAAATGCCGTTAAGTGATACCCTGGCGGAATCCGTTGCAAAGCGGTGCCGCACAGCCGTCTGCGTGATCGGCCGTACCGCCGGAGAAGAAATGGATAATTCCCGCACGGAAGGCTCCTGGTTTTTAACCGCAGGAGAAAAGGATATGCTCCGTACCGTGCGCAAAGCTTTCGACCGGATGGTGGTGGTCCTGAATGTGGGCAACATCATCGATATGGGCTTTGTTTGTGAGATCGCACCGGATGCTGTGCTCTATGCATGGCAGGGCGGTATGATGGGCGGTCTGGGCACGGCCGATGTCTTGCTTGGAAATGTATGTCCCTCCGGCCGACTGACCGATACCATCGCAGAGGCGATCGAGGATTATCCCTCGGATGCGGATTTCGGCAGTGATGATAAAGATATCTATCGTGAGGATATCTATGTGGGATATCGTTATTTTGAAACCTTTGCAAAGGACAAGGTAGTGTATCCCTTTGGTTACGGTCTGTCCTATACGCAGTTTGCTTTTGGGGAGAGCCGGATCGAAGCGGTAGACGATCTGCGCATTACCGTGCCGGTGACCAATGTGGGTGCGGTTGCCGGAAAGGAAGTCGTACAGGTGTATTGTGCGCCGCCGCAGGGAGCCCTCGGAAAGCCGGCACGGGTGCTGTGCGGTTTTGCAAAGACGAAACGGTTACAGCCCGGCGAAACCGAAGAAGTAGGTGTGGAAATAGCGCGGGAAAACTTAGCCTCCTACGATGACAGCGGAGCATCCGGCTACCGCTATGCGTATGTACTGGAAGCAGGAGACTATCGATTTTTCGTGGGCGCAAATGTGCGGGATGCCAAAGAGGGGCCTGCGATTCACATCGGCAAGACGGAAGTGGTACGGCAGGTGAGCAGTGCGCTGGCACCGGTGGAAGACTTTGACCGCATGGTCAATCGAGACGGAAAAGCTGTGTATGAGGCAACACCGCTTTCTGCAATTAACGAATCGGAACGCCGCGAGCAGTCCATCCCGGAAGAGATCGCGTATACCGGAGATTGCGGGATCAAGTTAGCCGATGTGGCGGAAGGAAAGCACAGCCTGCAGGAGTTTATTGCGCAGCTTTCGGACGAAGATCTGGCCGGCATCATTCGCGGAGAAGGTATGGGCAGCCCCAAAGTAACCGCCGGTACGGCAGCAGCCTTCGGTGGTGTTTCGGAAGCGCTGCAGGGATTTGGCGTTCCGTGCGCATGCTGCAGTGACGGCCCGTCGGGGCTCCGTCTGGACTGCGGCACCAAAGCCTTCAGTCTGCCGGGAGGCGCATCTTTGGCGTGCACCTGGAACCGGGAGCTGATGACGGAACTCTTTACCTATACCGGCTATGAAATGAATGCAAACAAAGTAGAGTGTCTGCTGGGACCGGGTATGAATATCCGGCGCCATCCGTTAAACGGCAGAAACTTTGAATATTTTTCGGAGGATCCGTTCCTCACCGGTGAGATCGCGGCAGCACAGTTGTGGGGCTTGCGCAAAGCCGGCACCACCGGAACCATCAAACATTTCTGCGGCAATAACCGGGAGACGAGACGACACACCTTAAACAGTGTGATCTCCGAGCGTGCGTTGCGTGAGATCTATTTGAAGGGCTTTGAGATCGCGGTTCGAAAGGGCGGAGCCGTGACGGTGATGACTACTTACGGAAGCGTAAACGGTCTGTGGACCGCCTGCAACATTGATCTGTGCACCACGATCCTGCGTAATGAGTGGGGCTTCCGCGGGCTGGTGATGACCGACTGGTGGGCAAATCTGAACCGCAGGGGACAGGCGCCGGATAAGCGGGATTTTGCGGCTATGGCAATGGCACAGAACGATGTGTATATGGTATGCGCGGATGGCGGAAACCACGATGACAACACGCTGGAATCGTTAAAAGCCGGAGAGTTAAAGAGAGCAGAGCTGCAGAGAAACGCAGGCAATATCTTAAGCATGCTGATGGAGTCCAATGCGATGAAGCGCGTGCTTGGTACGGCAGATACGGTGGAGATCGTCGGGCGCGAAAACGACGGCGAAGAGATGCAGGAAGATGTGCCGTGCTATACATTGGACCGGGAAGGAACGGTGGATCTTTCCGGAATTACATCTGCCAGAGATAAGAGCTACAGCTTTATCCTGGATGTGAAGGAGTTTGGGCCGTACCGTTTCACACTCACGGCAAGTTCCGAGGCCGGAGAACTGGCACAGATTCCGGTGACGGTATTTATCATGGGCACGGCGTCCGGAACCTTTACCTGGAACGGAACGGGCGGAAAGCCGGTGAGCTTCTCCGGAGAAAGTTATTTCTTTAACCGTTTTACGACGATCCGTCTATACTTCGCATTGGGCGGACTGGATCTGATCGAAATGCATGTGGAACGGATAAAACAGTAAGGGTGGAAGAAAAACGATGATCGCAGGTTTTTTGGTGTTGTTAGTTGCCGGGCTTTGCCAGGGAAGTTTCGGCTTGGGCTATAAGAAGTACCCGCCGTTTTCCTGGGCGGCATTCTGGGGCGTTTATTGTTTGTTGTGTATTGTGGTTTCGGCCGGGGCGGCGTGGATCCTGGCACCGGAACTTTGGAAGGTGATCGGATCGCAGGGAATCGCAGGATTAGGACTGCCGCTCTTTTGCGGTGCTTTGTGGGGATTGTCGGCCATCGGTTTTTCCAAAGGCATCGACAAGATCGGTATGTCGATGGTGTACGGTATTTCTATGGGCATCTCCACCGTTGTGGGTTCCGTGCTGCCCATGGTGATGCATCATGAATTTCCGAAAGGAGCATCCTTTGCCGCATTTATTGCAGAACTGATCTTCACCGTGATCGGTGTGGTACTGGTTACGATTGCAGGCGTGCGTCGGGACGGCGGTGCAGGAAAGGCAAAGCTCGGCGTGGTATTGGCGATCTTTTCGGGACTGGGTTCCGGTGCGATGAACCTGGGCTTTTCCGGAAGTGCCTGGATGAGCGATGCGTTTGCGGAACTGGGCTATTCGCAGACGGCGGTTTCTGCCGGTAAGTGGCTGCCGGTGCTGGTGGGCGGATGCATCGCCGGTGCGCTGTATTGTGCGAGTGAATTATCCGTACGAAAAGAGTGGAAGACTCTGACAGATACCGGAGCCGGCAAGCGCGTGGGCGTGCTGTTTGGCGTGAGCCTGATCTGGTACGCGGCACTGCTTTTGTACGGACTGTCGGTTTCCATGCTCGGCAACATCGGCTCGACCGTGGGCTGGATCCTGTTCAACGCTCTGGCGCTGGTGATCTCGGTTGGCTGGGGCTTGTGGAGCGGCGAATGGAAAGACAGCGGAAAGAACAAAAAGATACTGTTTGCCGGCTGTGGCGTATTGATCTTATCCTGGATCTTTACCGTGATGGTGTGAGGATGATATTTTACGAGGCAAGGTCTTTACGAATAGAGTGATACGATCTAAAATGGTGATATATGTTTGAATTTCGAAAAGGCGAGAACACATGAAGTTTATTTTACGAGAAAATCTGCGTACGGGAATGCGACTTGCGAGACCGATCTACAGCAAGGATGGTACCTTATTGTACAATGTGGGATCCAGGCTCACGGAGCAGGGGATCAGCAGCGTAAATAACTTCGGTATCATCGGTCTGTATATCCTGGAAGATGCGGAGCCGGAGCCGGTCCTTTCCGACGAAGAGATCGAGATGGAAAGGTTTCTGATCGCGGGAACTACCAAACTGTACAGCGATTGGGAAAAGATCCGTGAAGGAAGGATTCCCGTATATCTGTCCTCTCTTGTGGCGGATATTGTTTCCCGGTACGGAGAGTTGGATCATAAGATCAGTTTTTTCCAGACGATACGCAGCAGTGAAGACAAGCAGTACAAGCATTGCCTGAGTACGGCAATCCTGTGTGCATTGATCTGCAAACAGATGGGCAAGCGGCGCTCGGAAACGAATACCTGTGTGATGGCGGCACTGTTGCACGAGATCGGCTGGAAAGATATTTCCAAAGAACTGCGAGAGAAAAATGATGTGGAACTGACGGAGGACGAAAAGAAAGAACTGTCCGTCGAAGAATATAAGAGCCTGCAGTATCTGGAAACGAAAGCGAACAATCTGCCGGCCATAAGACAGCTGATGGGACAGCATTTCCGGATGCGGCGTATGGAACGTTTCGGACGGCTGGATCCCGAGACGCGCAACTATCCGGAGGTGACGCGCATCCTGACGGTGGCCTGTGCCTTTGACCGTATGACATCGATGGATATCGGCAAGGAACCGGTGACGGAATTGTCTGCCGTAAGGATCATGCGGGAGAACACGGATCTGTTCCACACTGCGGTGGTAAATGCACTGGTAGAGAGCGTCAATGTGCTGGTATCCGGCTGCTCGGTGCGTTTGACCAACGGCCTGTCCGGATGCGTGATCAAGGAAAACCGTTTCTATATGGCCAAACCGGTGGTCCTTCTTTTTGATAATAACGAGATGCTGGATCTGTCCGATGTGAAAAAGCACGGCAATCTGGCGGTGGAGGATGTGGTCAAGACTCTGGATAACCGCTGGGTCATCGACCGGAAATTCATTGATGCGTATATGGCATCGTTAAAGAAGAAACCGAGATAGATCCGGGAGTCCAAATTTTTCGGGGAAAATTCTTACATTTTGTCCGATTGACGGTTGTGCGAACGGGGCATATTATGGTAAATAGCGTGAATGCGCGATAGTGATAATCAATTAGGAGGAATCAAAATGAAGATCTATTCTGTAAACGATCCTGAATTCAAACCGTATGGTAAAGTACTGGGCTACGATACATCCTGCCTTGTAAAAGCATTGGATGAATCTACTCCGCTTCCGGAAGGCATAGAGTATGTGATGAGCTGCGCTCCGTTGGAGTACACCTGTGATTTCGGCGTGCTGCAGAACAATGCATACGGCGGAATGCCGATCCAGATCGGTTACTGCAACGGCCACAACACCAAGTTGAACTGCCTGGAATATCATCGTGACAGCGAGCTGAACATCGGCTCCACCGACTTTATCCTGCTGCTGGCAAAGGCAGACGATATCGTAGACGGCAAGCTGGATACTTCCAAGGTAAAAGCGTTCCTGGCAAAGAAGGGACAGGTAGTTGAGGTTTACGAAACCAGCCTGCACTATGCTCCGTGCTCCGCAAAGGCAGGAGAGGGCTTTAAGGTAGCGATCGTTCTGCCGAAGGGAACCAACGGTGCGGTTCCGGCTCTGACGGCAAAGAACGAGGAAGACAAGTGGATGACCGCTTGCAACAAGTGGCTGCTGGCACACGCTGAATCTTCCGAGGCAAAGAGCGGTGCTTATGTCGGCCTGACCGGCGAAAACATCGATATCAGCGCAGATATCTAAATAAGAATTCCAATCAAAAAGCGTTCCGCAGATCTTCTGTCGGAACGCTTTTTTGTTTTAGAATTTAATTCCGTTTACTTTCCATTCACCGTTGTATTTTACGATGTAGATCCGGCAGTCGGTAGGTACCACTTCCGGTTCGGATCCGCCGTAGGAGAGTTTCATCCATTGCTCCAGATAAACCTCGCAATAGTAGGCATCGTCGCTGTAGGCCTGGAAATCCCGGATCTGTACATTCTCAATGGTCACGCTGCTGTGACGGGTGTAGAAGGTACGGGACGAATTGTTTTTGGCATAATACAGGAAGATGTTGTCCGGTGTAAAATACCGTGCCAGTCCTTCGTCGGAGAGATCCTGCGAGATGTACATCGCATAGGCGCTGACCGCATCGACTGCAAATCCTTCCATTTCTTCCCGGGCAGCAGCATCCGGTTCGTACTGGGCGCTGTAGATATTGTTCTCGGTATCCGCATACAGATTTTCCGGAACGTTCCCGTTTTCGTTCAGGATGGTTACTTCCGGCGGAAGGTAGAGGCCGTCGCCTTTGTAATCCTTAAAATCCACGATCTCGGTAACATACGGCTCAAAGAATTCTTTCTCCACGGAAACTTCGGTGGTACCCATCAGATAGGTATCGTCCAGAGTTACACCGTTTACCTGTACCGTATAGTTCTCCGGCACCGTGATCCGGAAATTCTCCATCGGCTGCGTATAATATTCCAGCTCGGACAGATACCAGATGGGGAACTGATAGTCCAGTGTGTTGGTCGGATCCTTGCGGAACAGGGCGCGTCCGATGATGTAGCCGTCGGCTTCGATATAGTATTCCGGCAGATCCTCTGTATAGTTTTCGCTGGGCTTGTAGCTTAAGGTTTTGTTTTCCATCAGCGAATACATATACTGCTTTACATCGTCTTCGTTTTCCAGCGGGCTGACCTCGGGCTTGGCGGAAAGCATATTATAAATGCTGTTCATATCCCGCGGTTCAAAATAGTCCGCAAAGAGTTTTTCCATTTCGTGGATCGGAAGGGAAGCCTGATAGGTGGCTTCGTACTTTTCCAAAAAAGTATAAAACTGTCGGAGCAGGATAGCGAGAGTGATCGCCAGGCCTCCCAGCCAGAGGCACAGGAAAATGCGAAAAGCACGGGAGCCTTTTTTGCGCTTCTTTTTCTTTTTGCCTTTTGCGGACGCATCCGAAGCGTTTCCTTTTGCGGCCTTTGGGGAAGTCTTGGTTGCGGAGACCTTTTTTACGGTAACGGGGAGATCTTCATATTCGTCATCGTCCTCCTCGTCTTCCGGGATCACCGGCAGGGGAGAGGTGTTTTCAAAATCCATGATCTCCAGATCGTCCGCAGGAGAAGGCGGGCGCCACGAACCCTCCGGATAATGCAGTTCCACATCATCCGCCCAGCCATCGTTTAGGATGTCATCGTATTTACTTTTTTTCGGAGCTGCCTTTTCGGGCACGCTCGTTTGACTGACTCGTTTTTTCATGATCACTGTGTATTCTCTGCAGACTGCGGATAAACCACAAAGGCCGTCGGCATACGACGTTCGTCACGCAGCTGACAGTTGGAAACCACCATTTCGCCGTTATAGATCATCGATGAGGACATACCGCCGTCCAGATTTGCAGCATTTACCGCACCGTATTCCTGCATCACTTCGATCAGATCCGACATTGCGGCACCGAGGGAAGAAGTCTTGCGTCCCTCGATGACCAGCAGCAGCACGGCACCGTCGGCGCGCTGTCCGATGGCAGTACGGGGATTGAGTCCGCTGCCAATGCCCTGATAACCGGCGGATTTGCCGTTAATGATGAGAGCGGGGCCGAATGTGACTGCATCCCGCACGCCCATCGATAAAGCCTGTCCTGCGGTCATATTACCGACCACAAGCACATTGTCGTTGGTAAAACCGTATACGCCGTAGGTACCGCCCGGATCGCCCATGCGTAATTCCCCGTTGGAGATGACCAGACCTTCCGGCCAGCCGCCGATGCCCATACCGCTGACATCTTCGTATTTACCGCCGTTGATACCGGCTACGGCGCCGCTTTTTTCCACATGCTGTGCCAGTGTCCAGCCACCGCCGCTGTGGGTAAATTCGGAGATCGCGGAAACATGTACGCGGGAAGGATCGTAGACGATCATCATCTTGCCGGAATACATGGGACCGTGTACCTCGTGGATTTCAATGCCGTCACCGTCCGGATCTGCCGAGGTGACGAGAGCATCCTCCGTACCGACAGCAGTATCCGTGGTATCGGTCGTTTCTTCGGAAGATTTGTTTTCCGCAGCGATGACATGGATCAGGGTAGGGTCGGTCACATCCGTGAATTCGGCCACCTGATTTCGCTGACGGATGGCTTCAATCTCTTCGTCCGTCAGATAGATTTTTGCGAGAATACCGCCTGCACTGGATTCCATGGCAGAGGTGACAAACAGATCCCGGAAATGTTCGGAAGGTCCCTTGTTGATATAGAGAAAGAAAACATAAGCTCCGGCCAGCAGTACGACCAGAGTCAGGCCCAGCCACAGGAAAAAACGCCCCAAATAGCGTAACAGCCTGGAACCGAGGGATTCTTTCTTTTTTTTACGGGTCTTTTCAGATTTCATAATCATTCCTCACTATATCATTTATTTCAGATTATGTAAACTGATTTATGGGAATAAAAAAGACGGTGCCGTAAGACACCGTCTTTGTATGCGCGGATCAGATAATGCGGGAATAGTGGCTCATGTAGTTGAACATCGCGGATGCCATGCTTGCACCGAAAATCAGAGAGAGTACTAAGACAACGGCCGTTACGATCAGCATTGCTTTTGCCCAGTTGGATTTGGACTTGGGCTCGGTCTTGCTGAAGGCCCAGATAAAAAGCATGATGAGACCGACGCAGGGAATACAGGTGAGTACATAGGTCAGCACCCAATCACCGACCGTCAGAGGAGGCTCCAGATCCTGCATATGGTACGGGTTATACTGCGGTGTGCCGTAATTCGGCTGCTGATACCCGGAATTCGCCGTCTGGGAATAATTGTTCTGATTGTAATTATACTGCGAATAGTTCGGCTGCTGCTGGTTATAATTGGAATAATCCGGCTGCGTCTGATTGTAATTGGACTGGGAATAATCCGTCTGATTATAATTCGACTGGGAATAGTCCGGCTGATTGTAATTCGACTGGGAATAGTCCGGCTGGTTAGAACCGGTAGAATTGTTATTCTGATCCGAACCGTTACCGAACAGATCGCCTACCTGATATCTGTTTTCGTCCATGAAATGCTCTCCTCTTACTGTCTGTAGATTAATGCTATGTAAACCAAAAGCATCAGTTGCACTATAGCATGGTTTCCGGGGTTTGGCAAGAAAATGTAAGTTGCCCAAAGGGGCGGATCAGCGATAAGGCGGCGGTATATGCGCCTTCATAAACTGATCGTAAGCCGGGTGGAATTTTGCCATCAGGTTTTCCTCGCGATAGATGAGCGGAGCTTCTCCCGGAAAAAGATACAGCATGCGATAGACAAATACGGCGATGGTGATCAAGAGCACAACGATCAGAAGCGGCTGCAGTTTGCGGACCGGCTGTTCCCGGACATACCGTTGGATCAGCACGGCAACAACATAGGGGATCCAGGCATAGATGGACGGATTGCGTTGCCATGCCGTTACGGGATCCAGCATCAGCAGGGCCTTGGTGGCACGGGTGATCCCGCAGCCGGGGCAGGGCATACCGCAAAAGATGACCGACGGACAAAAGGCGTGGGTGATCTTGCGGATGATGAGCCAATACAAAAAGATGCCCAGCATCACCGGAGAATAAGTTTTCAGGTCCTTGCCGATCAGTTGTGCGATTCGTTTTACTTTTGCTTTCATATAAACGGTATCATAATGCGGATTGGGCGGATATGCAAGAAACAGAAGATTTTTCTTATGGATCCATGCAAACTATTTGACGACAGGAAACGGATTTTGTGGTATGATAATGGACAGTTGCGGATGGCAGTACAGTCATCGGTAAAAAACATTTCGGAGGGAGAACGATCATGGCAAGTGAGATCAGAGACGAAAAACTGGCACCGAGCGGTGCGATGAAGATTGCCTGGGTAAAGGATCATTGCGATCTGCTCAGGACACTGGAAGAGGAATTCAGCAAGACCAAGCCTTTCGCCGGAAAGAAGGTGGCGCTTTCCGTACACCTGGAGGCAAAGACGGCTTATCTGTGCAAGGTATTAAAGGCAGGCGGCGCCGAGATGTATGTGACCGGATCCAACCCGCTTTCCACACAGGACGATGTGGCAGCAGCTCTGGTGGCAGACGGTTTGGAAGTACACGCATGGCACGGCTGTACGGCAGAGGAATATGACAGACATATCCGTGCCGTTCTTTCCGTAGGACCCAACATCATCATCGATGACGGCGGCGATCTGGTGCATATGATGCATACGGAGTTTCAGGATCTGATCCCGCAGGTGATCGGTGGCTGTGAAGAGACCACGACCGGCATCCTGCGTCTGGAGGCAATGAACCGGGAAGGCAAGTTGCAGTTCCCTATGGTCAAAGTAAACAACGCACAGTGCAAGCATTTCTTTGACAATCGTTACGGTACGGGCCAGTCCGTATGGGACGGCATCAACCGTACGACCAACCTGATCGTGGCCGGCAAGACCGTGGTAGTAGCCGGATACGGATGGTGCGGCAAGGGTGTGGCAATGCGTGCCAAGGGCCTGGGTGCCAAGGTGATCGTGACCGAGATCGATCCGGTCAAGGCGATCGAAGCGGTAATGGACGGTTTTGAAGTGATGCCGATGAAGCAGGCAGCAGCGCACGGTGATTTCTTTGTGACCGTGACCGGTTGTGACAAGGTCATCGATGCCGAAGATTTCATGGAGATGAAGGACGGCGCGATCCTGTGCAACGCAGGACATTTTGACTGCGAGATCGATATGGCGGGGCTGCGCAAGATGGCAGTATCTTCCGCAGAGCTGCGCAACAACATTATGGGATATACCCTTTCCAACGGCAGAACGCTGGCCGTGCTGGGCGAAGGCCGTCTGGTAAACCTGGCTTGCGGCGACGGTCATCCGGCCGAGATCATGGATATGAGCTTTGCGATCCAGGCACTGTCCGCAAAATATCTGGTAGAGCACGGCGCAGAATTAAAGACCAAGCTGCTGGATGTACCGGAGGAAGTGGACCGCGAAGTCGCTGTCAAGAAGCTGGCTTTCCTGGGCAAAGAGATCGACGTGCTGACCCCGGAGCAGGAGAAATACCTCAACTCTTCTACGGTATAAAGTGTTGAAAAAGGATGGAAGAATATGAATATCGCAATTAAAAATATTCTGACGGTACTTCCCGGGGAGACTCCGGAAGCACCGCAGACCGTGAAGAAAACAGATCTTTATATTCAGGGCAGCAGGATCGCAGCCATCGGTGAGGCACCGGCGGATTTTACGGCAGAGAAGACCATCGACGGTACGGACAAACTGCTGATCCCGGGCCTGATCAATGCGCATACCCACAGCTATATGGCGTTTATGCGCAACTGTGCGGATGACCTGTCTTTTATGGACTGGCTCTTCGGCCGTATCGATCCCATCGAGCAGAAGATGACGGATGAGGATGCCTACTGGGGCGCGTGCCTGGCTATTCTGGAAATGATGAAGAGCGGCACGACCTGTTTTAACGATATGCAGATGAATATTATGCAGACCACCAGAGCAGCCAAGGAATCCGGTATGCGTGCCGTGATCAGCCGCGGTCTGGTCGGCAGCGGGGATGACGAGGCGGGACGCAGCCGTCTGAAGCAGGCATATGCCGAGCGCGATGCCTTTCGGGATTGCGATCGCTTAACCTTCCGTCTGGGACCCCACGCACCGTATACCTGCGATGAAGCGTTCTTAAAGATCCTGGCGAAGGAAGCGGAGCAGGAGAATATGGGCATTCATATGCATCTGTCCGAGAGTGTGACTGAGATCGAGAACTGCCGCAAAGATTACGGCTGCACACCGATCGAACTGGCAGAGCGCACCGGATTGTTCAACCGGCCGTTCATCGCGGCGCATTGCGTGCAGGTAACCGACAGCGATATGGATATCATGGCAAAGCACGGTGTGAGCGTGGTCACCAACCCGGCCAGCAATATGAAACTCGGAAACGGATTTGCGCCCGTGCCGGAGATGATGGCCAAAGGCATTAATGTGTGCATCGGTACCGACGGTGCTGCCAGCAACAATGCTCTCAATCTGATCCACGAGATGAGTCTGGTCACCCTGATCCACAAGGGAACCCATCGCTCGCCTCAGTGTGTGAGTGCGGAGGATGCGTTCCGTATGGCGACGATCAATGGCGCCAAAGCGTTGTCTTTGGAGGCAGAGACCGGTTCGATCGAAGTGGGCAAAAAGGCCGATCTGGCGATCCTGGATCTGAAGTGCCCCTCCATGTGGCCGGTGAACAACCCGATCGCGGCATTGTCGTACTCGGCAACCGGAGATGAAGTGGAAACGGTGATCATCGACGGTAACATAACTATGGAAAACAAAAAAGTGCTGACGCTGGATGAAGAGCGGATTTATTTTGAAACCGCAAGGATCATGGAACGCATCGGATAAATCATTTTTGGGTATTTATTACAAAAAAGGATAGACAAAAAGCGGTTTTTGGTGTAAACTAACCATAGTGTTTCAAGAACTATCCATAGTATAATCATTATTATTCAACCATTCATTTTTATTTACTTTTTTGTAAATGGATAGGTTTTGAGAATTCATTCAAAGGAGTGTACGACATGGCCAAAATACTGGTAGTTGATGACGCGGCTTTCATGCGCATGATGATCAAGGATATTCTTACGAAGAACGGCTACGAAGTGGCTGGGGAAGCGGAAAATGGCGCCATTGCTGTATCGAAATATACAGAGCTTAAGCCGGATTTGGTACTGATGGATATTACGATGCCGGAGAAAGACGGTATTCAGGCGCTGAAGGACATCAAGGCAGCAGATGGCGGTGCAAAGGTAATTATGTGTTCCGCAATGGGACAGCAGGCAATGGTTATCGAGGCAATCCAGTCCGGAGCAAAGGACTTCATCGTAAAACCGTTCCAGGCAGACCGAGTGATCGAGGCAGTAAAGAAAGTAGTCGGATAAGCAGGAACAGCCGGCAAGAACAAAGAGAGTTTGAAAAGGATATGTCAGTCGGCATATCCTTTTTTCAAAACAGAGCACGACAATACGATAAAGGGGGTGTCGGGGGTATGAAAGAAAGACAGTTGATCACGATCGGCAGACAGTTGGGCAGCGGAGGCCGTGAAGTGGGCCAGCGCCTGTCCAAGGAGCTGGGGATCCCGTTATACGACAAGGAACTGCTGGATGAGGCCGCCAAAAAGAGCGGCTACAGCAAAGAGATCTTTGAAAAACATGACGAAAAGCCGACCAACAGTTTTCTGTATGCGCTGGCTATGGGCGTCAACAATTTTGCAACCACTTACCAGCGGCCGTTAATGCTGGAGATCTATCTGGCGCAGTTCAACACGATTCGCAAGCTGGCGGAAGAAGGTCCGGGAATCTTTTTGGGCCGTTGTGCTGATTATGTATTGTCCGATATGGAGCCGGTGTTCAATGTGTATCTGCATGCGGATCTGGAATTCCGTATCGCACGCTTGATGGAGCAGCACGGTATGAGCCATAAGGAAGCCGAAGGCGCGTGCCTGCGCGGCGACAAGGACAGAGCAAACTATTATAACTATTATTCCAATCATGAATGGGGAGACAGCAGGCATTACGATCTGACCGTCAACACCGGCAAACTCGGGATCGACAAGACGGTGGAACTGATCAAAAGCTGCCTGTAGATCATAATACAAAAACCAGGAGGAAGTAAAAAATGTCTTATCCAACACCGCATATCAATGCAACTCCGGACGATTTTGCAAAGACCGTCCTGATGCCGGGCGATCCGCTCCGGTCCAAGTTTGTAGCGGAGAATTTTCTGAAAGATGCAAAGCTGATCAATAATGTGCGCGGCGTGCAGGGCTACACCGGTACCTATGAAGGCACCAGAGTGACCGTTATGGCCAGCGGTATGGGCATGCCGTCCATCGGTATTTACAGCTATGAGCTGTTCAACTTTTTCGGCGTGGAAAACATCATCCGTATCGGTTCCACAGGCTCTCTGAATATGGATGTAAAGGTACGCGATATCGTGTTTGCCATGGGCGCATCCACCAATTCCAACTACGGAAGACAGTTCGAACTGCCGGGCACCTTTGCACCGATCGCGGATTACAAACTGCTCAAGACCGCCATCGAGGCAGCGGACGAAGTGGGCGCGGATTATCATGTCGGCAACGTGCTGTCTTCCGATACCTTCTACGATGCCCAGGAAGATGCCAACGATTATTGGATCAAGATGGGCGTGCTGTGCATCGAGATGGAAACCGCAGCGCTGTATATGAACGCAGCGAAGGCCGGCAAGCGTGCATTGGGCCTGTTTACGGTATCCGACCACATCTTAACCCATGAAGCACTGGATGCGGAAGCGCGTCAGACCAGCTTTACGCAGATGATGGAGATCGCGCTCAAAACGGCAAAGGCGATGGATGACATAAAATAATTATGAAGGGGTCTCAGACACAAGTGAATGTGGAATGGACTCGTATGAATAAATAAATATTGTGCTTGAATGACTAATTTTCTCTTGTATTTTTGAAACACCCTAGTTATAATAGTACCTAGGGTGTTTTTCATTTCCTGAATTTTGCCCCATTCACGGAGGTTACGATGAAAGAACTTATGTTAATGTATCATCCCGTTAAAAAGGAGATCCGTTTCTTGGGACGGTTCAAGGGGAACTTTGTCGAAATCCCCTATGAAGAGTGTCCGAGATTGCAGAAATACGGACCGGGCAGCGGGGAGTTTTTGTTACAGAATCAGGGAAGCAAATTCTTTGATGATATCTGGGAACAGTTTAACAAAGACAATGTAAACATCACTTTCAAGGGTACCAAGATCGACTACGAGGATCTGCAGAAAAAGATCTCCGACTACAATGAGACCAAGGAAAAGCCGATCTTCAAGATCGTTGATTATATTGAATTGCCCAGCGTATCCGAGATCTATGAGGCAATCAGTAATTTCTGTGAAGAGACACTGGATTCTTTCGAAAGCCAGCTGAAGAATAATGATACCAAGCAGATGTTCCGCAAGCGCCGTGAGATGTTTGAGGAGCGCAAGGAAGCACTGAACCGCAACGAGGTAAACCTTTGCCTGGTAGGTACTTATTCTGCAGGTAAGTCAACGTTTATCAATGCGATCATCGGCAAGCGTATCCTGCCGGAGAGCATCAATTCCGAAACCGCAAAGATGTTCAAGATCCGCAACGAGGAAAAACCGCGCGTGATCTTTTCCGTAAATACGACCAAAGACACCAGACCGGATACCGTACAGGTAGTATGGAACGAGATGGTGGGCCAGTTTGAAGTGGTCAGAGGCCTGGGTTCCACGGAAGAAAACATCCGTAAGATGCTGGAACTGGAAGCAACTGCGGTAGCGGAGCTGGGACTGAAGCAGCACGAGCAGCTGTGCAGGATCTTAAAGAAACTGAACGATGTACCGAATCACGAGCAGCAGGACGGTTCGGGCTATATCAACGGCATTATCGAAGTGGGATATCCGATCCCGCTTTGCAAAAATATCAACTTTACGTTCTTTGATACACCGGGAACGGATTCCAACTCCAGTGAGCATCTGCTCATTTTGAAGGAGGCATTGCAGCAGCAGACCAATTCCATTCTGATCGTCATCTATGAGCCGACCAAGATGGAAGGTACCGGTAACTCCGTGCTGTACAAGCTGATCAATGATTTCCGTGACGGCAAGAAGAACGAGACCGGCGTATCCATCGATCTGGATCGTTCCTTCCACGTGATCAACCAGGCGGATACCAAGGCCAGCAAGGACCTGAAGGCACTGCGCAACAAGAAGGTTGTAGTGACGCTGAAGGAAGAAGATAAGATCTACGACGAAGAGGATATGGAGATCGATTTGGCACAGGCGAGACTGTTCTTTGTATCTTCCAAGGCAGCGTATATCAGCAAGGCGATCCAGGGCAATGTGGATCTGGAAGAAGAACGTACCTGGCTGGCAAATCACAAGCAGGAGATCAACAACGAGCCCACGAAGGATCCGTTTACGGAGCAGGAGATCAATATCTCTGCCGACAGCGGTATCTTCTATCGCTACGACAAGATCGCCGATGCGGACTTTGAAACCAAGCAGCTGATCGCCGAGTGCGAGAAGGCATCCAGGGCTTGCGACAATTCCCTGGACGGCGTGATCCACAGAATTTATATCAACTCCGGTATGTATGCAATCGAGCAGGAGATCGTAAAATATGCGCAGAAGTACGCTTTGGCAGTAAAGGCCAAGGGCTTGTACGACGGCATTGAAGGCTTGATCGACTTTGTGCGTGTGGACTATGAAGCCATCGAAAATCAGGCAAGACTGTCCAAGGAGCATATTGAAAAGAACATCGAGATCATGAAGACCAGCATGGTACACGACATCGAAGTGTCTCATGATGAGTTCGTTGCAAGGATCACCGATGACAGCTTAGAGACCCAGGTAGAAGAGATCAAGGCTCTGGTAAAAGAGATCGAGAAGCGTCAGGAACTGGCAAGCCGTCAGGCAGACAAGATGCAGTGGATCGCTCTGAAGCCGGAGATCTTTGAGAAAAAGAATACCATCATCATCAGTGAGCTGAACCGTTATCTGCAGGAGATTGACGATTATTACAAGCGTATCCGCGGCGATATCCTTGCGGCACAGGTACAGGAACTGAAGAACATCATTGTTAAGAAGATCAAGGAATACAAGGGTATTGACGAAGGACTGATCCGTCGTATCGCAAACATTTCCGATACCGAGATCCCGCCTTCCGAGATCGGCGCTCTGAAGATGAACGATTACATCAACGAGCAGAAAGCCATCCTGATCTTTAACACGATGGATAAGAAAGCTTACAAGCGAGATCTGGAGCGTGCATTCAACGCACAGACCGTAGAGCAGTTCATCGCTTACAAGGAAGAGGTTATCAAGGTAGCGCAGCAGCGTACCGCACAGATGGTGGAAGAGTTCAAGAACAACATCGACACCATTTCCGGTAGCCTGGAACTGCTGATCAAAGATGAGAACCGTGCGATCGAAGAACAGCAGAAGGCAAAAGAAGTGCTGGATATGATCGGCAAGCAGGACGAAGCGCTGAACAAAAAGATCTGGGCAGAAGAAACTTAAAAAGTGCTTGCAATTTAGATCGAAACATCATATAATGCAATCTAACAAGATTTTGAGAGCAAACCGTTGATCGGGAGTAAGTACTTCGGCGGCAACGTCTCACAGAGAGCCGGGATGGTGGGAAACGGCAGACGGACAAGGAAGGAATGGACCCGTGAGGGCAGCAGCAAAAGCGTAAAGCTGATTAGCGGCTGACGTAGAACCCCACGTTACAGGGAGAAGCGCATGATGGTGCGTGAAGCGAGAGGACCAAAGGCTGTAGCCGTAGGTCAAAGTAGGTGGTACCGCAGGAGTAATGAACTCTTGTCCTATTATTAGGGCAAGAGTTTTTTTATTGCAGATCAAACATACAGGAATACATATTTAGGAGGTAAGCAATGGAGAAGAAAGGACGATTTGGAGAGTTCGGCGGACAGTATGTTCCCGAAACGCTGATGCCGGTGCTGAAGGAAGTGGAAGAGGCATATCTGGCAGCGCAGAAGGATCCGGAATTTCAGGCAGAGTTGAAGCGGCTGTACAGTGAGTATGCAGGCCGTCCGTCACGCCTGTACTATGCGGAAAAGATGACAAAGGATCTGGGCGGCGCGAAGATCTACTTAAAGAGAGAGGATCTGAACCATACCGGATCCCACAAGATCAACAACGTGCTCGGTCAGGTACTGCTGGCAAAGAAGATGGGTAAGAAGCGTGTCATCGCCGAGACCGGTGCAGGACAGCACGGTGTGGCTACCGCTACGGCAGCAGCATTGATGGGGCTGGAATGCGAGATCTTTATGGGCAAGATCGATACCGACCGTCAGGCACTGAATGTCTATCGTATGGAGTTACTGGGGGCAAAGGTACACGCAGTGACCAGCGGTACCCAGGTGCTGAAGGATGCCGTAAACGAGGCAATGCGTGAATGGGCAGGCCGTATGGACGATACACTGTACGTGTTGGGCTCGGTTATGGGACCGCATCCCTTCCCAACCATCGTTCGTGATTTCCAGAAGGTGATCGGTGAAGAGATCAAGGAGCAGCTGAAGGAAAAGGAAGGCCGTCTTCCGGATGCCGTGATCGCCTGTGTCGGCGGCGGCAGCAACGCGATGGGCAGCTTCTACGAGTTCATCAACGATAAGGAAGTGCAGCTGATCGGCTGTGAGGCAGCCGGAGAGGGCGCAGATACCCCAAGAAACGCTGCAACCATCGCCAACGGACGTTTGGGCGTGTTCCACGGTATGAAGTCCCTGTTCTGCCAGAATCAGTACGGACAGATCGATGAGGTATATTCCATCTCCGCAGGTCTGGATTATCCGGGCATCGGACCGGAACACGCAATGCTTCACGAGACCGGTCGTGCACAGTATGTGCCCATCACGGATGTGGAAGCGGTAGAAGCGTTTGAATATCTCTCACGTACCGAGGGTATCATCCCGGCAGTAGAGAGTTCCCACGCAGTAGCATATGCAAGAAAACTGGCACCGACTATGCGACCGGATCAGATCATCGTGATCACGGTTTCCGGACGCGGTGACAAGGACGTAGCGGCAATTGCAAGATACAGAGGAGTGCAGATCTATGAGTAGAATAAAGAAAGCATTTGAGAATGGAAAAGCATTTATCCCGTTTCTGACGGGCGGAGATCCGGATATCGCCACCACGGAGCAGTTGATCCACGTGATGGAAGAAAACGGGGCAGACCTGATCGAGATCGGTGTACCGTTCTCCGATCCGATCGCGGAAGGGGTGGTGATCCAGGCGGCGGATGAGAGAGCATTAAAGGGCGGTGTGACCACAGACGACCTGTTCGCAATGGTAAAGCGTGTGCGCCAGACCTCACAGATCCCTCTGGTGTTTATGACCTATTATAATCCGGTATTCTCCTACGGAAATGAGAAGTTTCTGGCAAACTGCCAGGATTGCGGCATTGACGGTATCATTATCCCGGATCTGCCTTTTGAAGAGAGCGATGAGATCCGCGGCACCTGCCAAAAGTACGGTATCGACCTGATCAATATGATCGCGCCCACTTCCGAGGAGCGCATCGAAAAGATCGCTAAGAGTGCGGAAGGTTTCCTGTATTGCGTATCGTCTCTGGGCGTCACGGGCGTGCGCGATAACATTACAACAAACGTGGGTGCAATGATCGAGAAGGTAAGACAGTACAGCGATATTCCCTGCTGCATCGGATTCGGTATCTCCGGAGCAGAGCAGGCCAAGAAGATGGGCGCGGTATCGGACGGCGTGATCGTCGGTTCCGCTATCGTCCGCATCATCGCCGAACACGGCAAAGATTCCGCCGGCCCGGTAGGAGAGTACGTCAAGATGATGAAAGCGGCTGCAAATAGTTAAAAAGCAAGGAAAAGTAAGAAATCAAAAAAAATCCCCGGTTGTTGAACAACCGGGGATTGATTTTTGTGTAGTTTAGTCCGGATTTGCGAACGGTACACCGTCTGCGATGAATGCGAACTTTGTCGTAAACTTGATAACGTCGAAGGTAGGCGGCGATTTGATCTCGATCGGAGGGATCGGCACTACCTTGTAGTTGGAGAATGCAGGATACTGGTCGATATCTGCCATATAGGTAATGAACGGATACTCACGACCGTGCAGGATCAGGCACTCACCTTTCTCCTTGCTGAAACGCTGCAACTCGGTAACGGAGATCAGCTTACGCTTCTCAGCACCGCCCGGACCCCAGGCATCGATCTCACCGCAAAGGAAGCTCATTTCGTTGAGCAGGTCGCGCTCACGGGAGGTCAGGAAGATCCAGTTATCGCAGTTACCCTTGATGGTATCCGCATCCTCGCCGTAACGGCCCTTCAGCTGATGCAGAGACTGTACAACCAGGTAGAATCTCATGTTACGGCTTCGAGCTGCAGAAATCATGGACGGCATATCCGGTACCTTCGGGATGTTACAGAACTCGTCGAGTACGAAGTTTACACGGATCGGAAGTGCGAGGCTTGCCTGACGCTGAGCTTCACCGATCAGGATTTCGTATACCTGCTTGATAAACATGGTTACCAGGAAGTGGCAGGTTGTTTTTTCATCGGGTACGATTACGTATACAGCGGTCTTTTCGTGACCGAACATACGAATATCGAAAGTGTTGTGGCAAAGCATATCGGTCAGACGCTTATTCAGGTTGAAGATGGAAACCATACCGTAAAGCACTGACATAATGGAAGAAATGGTCTTCTCATTCTCACCAAGCAAGGTACCCTTGAACAACATACCGATGGTGTTCTGTGTACTCATCTTACCGGCCAGAGTCTTAAGGGACTCCAGAGCTGCCTGGGAGCAGAGAGCGGTAAGGCTTCGCATATTAACTGCGTTTTCTGCTGCAGCTGCTTCGAAGAGCAGGTACATATTTGCGGTCAACAGAGTTTCTGCCATCAACGGATAGAGCAGGTCAGTGGTGTTTTCCTTCTGACGAGCGGAAAGCGTTGCTGCAAGGTCGTTTACCAGGTTGTTTGCTTCATCACGACGGCCGGTACGATAGTACTCGTACGGAAGTGCCAGAGGATCCCACATATCACCGTAACCGATATCACGGAAGTTCAGCACTACGGTCTTGTAGCCGTGCTCTTTTGCGAAACCGCCGGTACGAACATAAAGTTCAGCCTTCGGGTCGGTTACGACGAAGGACTCGCCGGCACGGATGAACATATTCAGAGTGGGCATACAGAAAATACGGGTTTTCTTGGAACCGGTAGCACCGAAGATCAGTGTATGGGTGTCACGGCCGTCCAGATAAGCGGTATGTCCGTCTGACATTACAGGGATACCACCGGTCGGATAAACCGGAGCATCGATATCTACTTTGGTAGCAGAGTGCTGCATCTCTTCGATGGTAGCCCAGCGCGTCTGCCCCATATTGCTTTTATATCTTGTATTTTTGATCTGAGTACTGCTCATGAAACGTTTTCCTCCTAATCATTAATAGTTGAACTGTGCGGTGAAGATACGCGCATTGTTCTGGATCAGCTCCGTTACATAGATGCCGTCCGGTGCAAAGGCACTGATCATACCCTTGGTTACCGTGCCGTCATAAGGCGGAGTTGAAGTGTATACAGAGTAAACGATATCACTAGCCAGACGATCCAGCATATCATAGCCGGCAAAGTACTGATCATCACGCAGACGATTTACGGTAGCAATGATCATTGCTTCGGCATCTGCATCCAGGTTCAGACCGTAATCGGAGATCTCCTTCTTGATGTAGTTACCCAGTTCCTCGTTGCTGGGCAGAGACATCTCGATCGGCTGAATACGGAAGAAGAGTACCAGCAGCTGTGTCAACTGCTCAACAGCCTGCGGATTGTAGCTGGGAATGGTAAATACATACAATACATCTTCATTCAGACTAACCAGATATTTTAAGAAATCCAGGAAGTGAGGATCTTTGAAGTGACCAACCCACTCACTGACATCAATGGAAACAACACCATGGAATTCCGAACGGAAACCGGCAGCATCACGGATCTTTTCTGTGATCTTTTCAATTTCGTGACATTCTTTTGCAGCGGGAACGTAGTCCATAAAATAATCCAGACGGCGTACCGTGCCATAGAATTCCAGCAGATTGCCTGCTTCATACATATAGTTCGTTAACAGATCTAACAACCGCTCACGATCAAAACCGGTTGCGCAGGACCAGAGCATGTTCGGAAGAACGACGCCGCTTTTTGCGTGGAACTTCACCAGATTGTCGCTCAGGCGCTGCCATTGTTCGATGACATCCTTGAAATCATTCAGCCCCTGTAAGGCCATGATCTCGTCAAAGTACGCATTTTGTGCCATAAGAGTACCTACCTTTCTTTTTCCGCCTATTTTCCCATAGGCATTCCATTTGACATTATAACAGAAGGATATAGTTCTGACTATAAAAAT
>CAMJAP010000054.1 GCA_946403625.1 uncultured Lachnospiraceae bacterium | reverse complement strand
CCGGCAGTTTTCCGGTCTGCTGCAGCGCGCGCAGATCCATAGCAATCGAATAGATGTCCTCTTCCCCCAGATATTTGAGACGCAGTTTCACCTCCCGCATATCCTGTTTTTGAAAGCACATCGGAAATTTCGGATCCCCGTTCGGAACCAGTCGTTCTTTATATTCCTGCACGGTATAACTTTCCTGTATGCCGATACGATACAAGATCGTAAGACCGCCGGCATCCACGATCACACACTGTACCTTTCCCGTTGAAAGTCGCGGGATCCCCCATTTCAAAAGCAACAACCCGGTTCCGCTCAGCAAAACACTTCCTGCGATGGCGATGGCATGCCCCTCTTTTTCAAACAAAAGTCCGCCCAGGCAGAAAAACGCCATAGCGAAAACAATAACATCACAAAGCACAAAATACGCCTGAAACAGGCCAAACTGACCATGCGCCAGCGGATAGTAAATATGGCGATCCGGATACTGTTCCCGTCGTTTTTCCGGCCGCGCACGATCGTAATAAAACGACAATACAGATATCGCTATCACGGATGTCAGAAACAACATTCCCCCAACCATTCCGATACTCATAGCAGCGCCCGACCTCCGATTCCGTATAAAGTCCCGTTAAAATGTCTATTTTATCTATTATATGTAGAAAAAGATCCGCACGCAAGCAACTCTGCCTTACACAAACGCACTTGTAAAGTTACTCTCCGCAGGGCCATGCACTTGCAAATTTCCCTGTTTTCCTGTATATTATGGATATTATGAGCACAACACAGATCGTTCAATCTATCGTTTTATTCTTTCTGTTGCTTTTGTCTGCCTTTTTTTCCTCTTCGGAAACCGCGTTTACCACGGTACGCAGAGTACGGATGCAGGTATTATCGGAAGAAGGCAACAAACGCGCGGCTATGGTGTTAAAGATCCTGGAAAACTACAGCAAAATGCTGTCCACGATCCTGATCGGTAACAACATTGTCAACATCTCCGCTTCCGCACTGGCAACCGTGTTGGCAACGGATCTATTCGGCAGCCTGGGGGTCGGATTTGCCACCGGTATCCTGACCGTGCTGGTTTTGCTCTTCGGTGAGATCATCCCGAAGACCCTTGCGATGCGCAACAACGAAAAATATGCACTGACTTATGCCCCGGCGATCCGCGGCCTTTCGATCATCCTCACGCCGGTCATCTTTATCGTGGATAAGCTTTCCAACGGCGTGCTGCGACTGCTGGGTGTCGATCCCAACCAGAAAGTCATCAGCATCACCGAAAGCGAATTGCTGGGCTACATCGATGCCGGCCACGAAGAAGGCGTCTTTGAAACCGAAGAAAAAGAAATGATCCACAACATGTTTGAGTTCACGGATGCGGTGGCCAAGGACATTATGATCCCGCGTGTGAATATGACCATGGTGGATATCCACGACAGTTATGAAGATGTATTCGCCCTGTTTAAGGAACATCTCTATTCCCGTCTGCCGGTCTATGAAGAAAGCCCGGACAATATCGTGGGTGTGATCAATGTCAAAGATTTCCTGTTTTTGGAGAATCCGGAAAAGTTCCACATCCGCAAGCTGATGCGTGATGTGTACTATACTTACGAATACAAAAAGATCCCCGATCTGCTCAACGAGATGCGGGAAAAGAATTTTGCCATGACCATCGTGCTGAGCGAGTACGGCACTGCCGAAGGTATGATCACGATGGAAGATCTGCTGGAGGAAGTCTTCGGCCAGATCCGCGATGAGTATGACGATGACGAAGCGGAACTGATCAAGAAAGTCGGCGAGCGCGAATATCTGGTAGACGGTACCGTAAAGCTGGACGATATCAACGAGCAGCTCGATACCGAATATGACAGCGAGGACTACGATTCCATCAGCGGTATCATCATTGAACAGCTGGATGACCGCCTGGCAAAGGATGGTGAAACCGTTACCCTGGAGGACGGTACGATCCTGAAGGTGGAAAAGGTCGATAACAACCGTATTGTACAGGTACGACTGACACTGCCGAAGGATGAAGACACGGAAGCAGGCAATACGGATGCCGCGGAAACCGACACTCCGAAAGAACAAAAAAAGGAACCTGACAGTTCCTCCGATTCCGAAGCATAAAAAAGCCTTCCCCTTGCGGGGAAGGTTTTTATTATTTCTTTCTTCTCTGTCGCACGATCTCGTATGCCAATACGCCGGCGGCTACGGATGCGTTTAAGGAGTCCAGCTTGCCTTCCATCGGAATGGATACCTGATAGTCGCATTTCTCGCGAACCAGGCGGCTCACACCCTCTCCTTCGCTGCCGATCACCAGTCCCATCGGACCGGTCAGATTCACATCATACATCACATCCCCGTCCATGGCCGCACACGCAAACCAGATGCCTTCTTTTTTCAGTGCCTCGATGGTCTGTGCCATATTGGTCACTCTGGCTACCGGCAGATAATTGAGCGCTCCTGCGGAGGTACGTGCTACCGTTGCCGTCAGTCCTACTGCACGGTTCTTCGGAATGATCACGCCATGCGCACCGGCCTGGTATGCCGTACGAATGATGGCGCCTAAGTTGTGCGGATCCTCAATGCCGTCCAGCAAAAACAGGAAGGGCGGTCTGCCACTCTCTTTGGCTGCCTGCATTATATCATCCAGTTCGGCGTATTCGTATGCTGCTGCCACTGCGATCACGCCCTGGTGTTTGCCGGTCTGTGACAGCTGATCCAGGCGTTCCTTTTCCACATATTTGATCAGGCAGTCCTGCTTTCTTGCTTCCCGCTTGATCGTCATCACCGGGCCGTCCTGACAGCCATCCAAAATATAGATCTTGTCGATCGTCTTGCCGGCACGCAGCGCTTCAATGACAGCGTTGCGTCCTTCGATCTGTGATTCTGTGTATCCCATAATTATTCCTCTTATAATATTTCCGCAAATGAAATTCCCAACACCATCGGGTTTTATTTAATTCTGCTCTTCAAGATAAGCCACCGTGCTTTGCATAACCCACTGCAGGCGGTCGGTTTCGCCCTTCAGGGAGAGCCAGCCCAGGACCGCTTCGAAACCGGTGGCGCGACGATAATCGCCGGGATCCGCATTCTTCGGCACGGTGTGGGATTTGGCATTGCGTCCCCTGCGGTAGATGTCCTGCTCTTCCTCCGTCCACTGCGGGTGCAGATATTCCGCTGCCGCTGCCTGCGCCGCCGCTTTTACATAACGGGTAGCTTTCTTGTGCAGCTTTTCCACCGGCTGGTTGCCGCCGGTCTGCAGCAGATGATTGCGTACATATACCTCATATACCGCATCCCCGATATACGCCAATACCAGCGGCGAATACAGACGGATATCCGTTCCGCCCTGCTGTTCCGTACCGTACATTTGGGCTTCCCCCGTCAGCTTCAGATCTTCTTCCACTTGGTGCCCTCTCTGGTATCTTCAATGGCAATGCCCTTGTTCTTCAGTTCCTCACGGATCGCATCGGCCTGTGCAAAATCCTTTGCCTTCTTGGCTGCCTTTCTGGCTTCGATGCGCTCCAGGATCCAGGCTTCGGTCTCCGCATCTACAGTATCGTCCTGCGCCAGTTTCTTTGCGCCTTCCAGCAGGTCTAACGACAGCACTTCATCAAAGCTTGCTACCAGCTTGCGCTTGGTGGCATCGGAAATGTCTGCCTTCAATACATCATACAGGATCGTGATCGCCATCGAGGTATTGATATCATCGGTCAGTGCATCGGTGAATTTCTGGCGGAATTCGTTATAAGCCGCTTCATCCACAGCACCTTCCTCCGTCAGCTCGCCCACACGCTTTAACAGTTTCTGATAAGCGGCAGCCATCTGATCCAATACTTCGTAAGAAAACTCCAGCGGCTTACGATAATGGGACTGCAGGCAGAAGAAACGATATGCCAGCGGATCATAGCCCTTTTCTTCCAGCAGGGATACGGTCAAAAACTCACCGCTGGACTTGCTCATCTTGCCCTTGTCCTTCTCTACCAGGTGATGCACATGGAACCAGTAGTTGCACCACTTATGTCCCAAAAATGCTTCGCTCTGCGCAATCTCGTTGGTGTGGTGCGGGAAAATGTTATCCACGCCACCGCAGTGAATGTCCATATACTCGCCCAGATGCTTGATACCGATGCAGGAGCACTCGATGTGCCAGCCCGGATAACCGCGGCCCCACGGGCTCTCCCACTTCAGTTCCTGGTCGTCAAATTTGGACTTGGTAAACCACAGTACAAAGTCGGTCTTGTTGCGCTTGTTGGTATCCTCATCCACATCGTCACGCACGCCGACACGCAGATCTTCCTCATTGTGATTGGACAGCGTGTAATAACGCTCCAGCTTGGAAGTATCAAAGTATACATTCTCGCCTGCCTGATAAGCATAGCCTTTTTCCAGCAGCACTTCGATCATATGGATGAATTCCGGGATGCAGTGCGTTGCCGGTTCTACTACATCCGGCATGCGGATATGCAGTTTTGCAAAATCATTGAAGAATGCTTTGGTATAGTAATCCGCGATCTCCAGAACGGTCTTGTGCTCACGCTTTGCGCCTTTGAGCATCTTGTCTTCGCCGGTGTCCGCATCACTGGAAAGATGTCCCACATCGGTGATGTTCATGACACGCTTCACATCATAGCCTGCGTAAGCCAGTGTCTTTACCAGCATATCCTCGCAGATATAGGTACGCAGATTGCCGATGTGTGCAAAATGATATACGGTAGGGCCGCAGGTATATACCAGGGCTTTTCCTTCCTCGTGGGGCTTGAAATCCTCCACTTGTCTGCTGCTTGTGTTATAGAGTCTCATAGTTTTCTCCTATTCTATTTCTATGTTATTCTTTCGCCGATTATCGGATAAACACCTTCCCCTCAAAGGGAAGGCAAGAGGATATTCTCCCTTTAAGCGTGCCTTCCACGAGGCACTGTTTTCGTTTTTTATATCATTGTCCCTGCCGGGCGGGACAGCCTGCGCAACCTCCGGCCATCACATCTCTGGAATACAGTTCCCTTGCGCCGGTGAGCAGACACACGGCCTCTGCCGCAATGCCTTCCTGCCGGCCGGTAAAGCCGAGATGCTCTTCCGTTGTTGCTTTGATATTGACCTGGTCTGCTTCCAGCTCCAGCGCCTCACAGAAACGACATCGCATCGCATCGATGTAAGGCCGCATCTTCGGTGCCTGCGCGATGATCGTCGCGTCGATGTTTTCGATCAGATAGCCTTTTTCTTCGATCAGTTCTTTCACTTTTGCCAGCAATACAAAACTGTCGATGTTCTTGAAACTCCCGTCCGTATCCGGAAAGTGCAGCCCGATGTCTCCCAGTGCCGCCGCTCCGAGCAGAGCATCCATCACCGCGTGCGTCAGCACATCGGCATCCGAATGTCCCACCAGTCCTTTGTGATACGGAATCTTTACTCCGCCGATGATGAGATCCCGGTTTTCCCCCAGGCGATGCACATCATATCCCATTCCTATGCGCATAATATAAACTCCTAAATATATTTTCGATACGTCCCCTGCTTGCGCACGGTCACGCCGCCTTTTTCACCGCTGTTTTCGTGGTGCAGCAGCCGCCCCGCTTCCGCATCGTCCGGTTTTACCAGACGCCCGCGCCGGTCATAACTCGTGAGCAGCGAAGTGTTCCGCGCCGGTTTTCTCCGGTTTCCGCGGGTCAACGTATTCATAAAACCTTTCTCGTCCTTCTTGGCGATCAGTTCCCGCAGCTGCCGGTCTTCTTCCTCTTCCGACAACTCCTGTGCGGTTTCCGCATCTTCTCCCGCGGTATCTGCCGCCTCTTCCGCCTGCAGCGCCTCGATTGCTTCCCCGGATTCCGACTGTGCTTCTTCGGCGTCCTCCGCCTTTTCCTCTCCGCTGTACCAGACCAGCTGCAAGAATCCCTGCACCAGTCCCCGCAGACGCTCTACGATATTCTGAAAAAAACGCCCCTTATTCTCTTTGGTCGCCGGTTCCGGTTCACGAACCTCTTTTTGCGTTTCCGCTGCGGGCTGCGGCTTCTTTTTCTTTTCGGCCTCTTTCTTACCGTCCGAAGAAACACTTTCCTTCGGAACCTGCCCTTTCTGCGAATCCGAGCCCCGTTCCCAGACAACGCCCTTCTCGTCGTAATCCAACAAAAAAGCCGGCGCGTCAGCTTCCACACGCCCGGATTTACGCTTTTGGCGTTCGTAAGGATTCGTGTAGTTGTGCTGACCGTCGACTCTGTTGATCATGCTAATCTTAATCCATACCTGTCCGGAACTGCCGTATCTTTTCGGCCGATCTTCCGGCTTGTGCTATCCGATCAGGCCCCGTAGGGATTTCCAACGGGCTGTACCGGTGCCTGCTGCGCTGCCGGCTGTGTTCCGAACATCGCTCCCGCAGGTGCTGCCGGCTGACTTCCGAACATACCTCCTGCCGGTGCTCCGGTATATACGCCCGCAGGTACTCCTGCCTGCTGTACCGGCTGATATCCTGTCGGAGCTGCCTGCTGTACCGGCTGATATGCCGCTGCAGGAATGCCGCTCGGGGCCGCCTGCTGTACCGGCTGATATCCTGCTGCCGGTGCTGCCGGCTGTCCTGCCAGCATCGGATTGGCTGCCGGTGCGGAACCAAACAACGGATTGGCCGATGCCTGAGGCTGTGCCAACAAACCGTTCGGTGCCGTCTGTCCGTACGGTGACTGTGCCGCCTGCTGTGCTCCGCCTCCGAATAACGGATTGTTCGACTGCGGTGCCGCAAACATCGGATTCAGTCCACCCGGTGCCGCAGTTGCTGCAGGTACCTGCTGCTGCGGTGCTGCATAGGGTGCCGGCTGCTGCTGTTGCGGTACTGCGTAAGGAGCCGGTTGCTGCTGCGGCTGCTGTGCTGCATAAGGCGGCTGCTTTGCGTAAGGCGGTACACTTGCTCCGCCGGCTGCTCCCTGTCCCAGGGCTGCCATCTGGCGCTGGTATTCTGAAGCTTCGCCAAAACGCTTTACGCCGTTATCTCTGTATTGGTCCAACGGAATATCTCCGTGCAGACCACCGGCTGCCTGTCTTGTGCCGGCCTTGATCTCTTTCTCTGCCTTACGCAAAGAAGCGGATTCGAAGATCGATTCGTTTTCCTTCGCCAGTTTCTTTTCCTGTGCGATCTTTTCCATAATGGTCGGGCCGGAAAGCACACCGGATAATGCGCCTCCGCCGTTCAATACACCCTGATTCAGGCTGGCCGATTCGAATACCGGTTGGATCGTCTGCTGCTGGATCATCGGAGATCCGATCGGACGGCTTGCCGGAGCCGATGCCATCGGCTGGGTCGGTGCCGTAAACGAACGCTGCTGTACGGCCTCTCTCTTTTCCTGATATGCCGCCATCTGCGCTGCCTGGCTCACCTGCGCGGTCTGTATCTGCTGTGCTGCCTGCGCCTGTGCCTGTGCTGCCGCATTTGCATAAGCCTGTGCCTGTGCCTGTGCTGCCGCCGCTTCTCTCTTTTCCTGATAAGCTGCCATTGCCGCTGCCTGGCTCATAGCCGGTGCGGACGGTGCCGGTGCGATCACCTGTCTCGGTGCTACCGGTTTTTCGGAAAATACATCCGCCGGACTCATTGCGGATACGTTCGTTCGGTTTGCCGGTGCCTGCGGGATCGGAGGTGCAAACATATCTACCTTGGCTGCTGCCGGCGCACTCTGCATCGGCTGTGACGCCGGTGCCTGCTGCATAGGAGCCTGTGCCTGCGGTGCTGCAGTCTTGTTCTTTAAGAAATCCAATTCCGGAACTTCATTGGTTGCTGCTGCCGGAGCTGCCCCGCTGATCGTCGGGATCGGTGCTGCCGGTGTTTCATTCTTTGCAAAATCCAACTGCGAAACCGAATTGTTTGCTCCTTTCAAAAAGTCCAATTCCGGTGTAAACTTTGCCGGCTCTGACTTGTGCGCATATATACCGTTCAGGGAAAGGGAACTGCCGACCGTCATACCCTTTTTCTTCATTTCCTTGACATGCTTTTTGATGTTGAATTTACATCCCGGACAAAATTTCGTTGTTTCATCCACAAATCTTTTACACTGCGGACATGTAATATTTGCCATCTTTCCTGACCTCCTGGATCTGATAACCCCTCTTATAAAACAGTATAATAAAAATGCGCTGAATTATCAATAACAAAATGCCTTTTTGAGTACACGAAATACAGATAAAAAGGGATTTCCGAGTTATGGAAACCCCTTCATATAATCTAATAGCGAGAGGGGGATTTGAACCCTCGACACCGCGGGTATGAACCGCGTGCTCTAGCCAACTGAGCTATCTCGCCAAACAAATGATATTATACTCGCTGCTATCCTTCTTGTCAAATACTTTTTTCAAAATATTTACAAAACTTTTTTCAGGCATTTTTCGGCACAATATCATTTCACAAAATCGCAGTAGATCGCCACATGATCGTAGATCGCCCGCCATGAAGTCCAGGCATTTCCCGTCACGCAGATGTATTGGTTGCCGTCATCGGACTGTTCGTAGCTGACGGCACAGCAGCCGGACTGGTCCACAAAACCCGTCTTGGCCCCCAGAACCACGCCATGGGTATCCTTGTCCTCGATCCGGCGCAAAAACCAGTTGGAGACCTGGATCCCGTCCGGATGGTATTCCGTGGACGCCGTCGTATAGATATGAGCCCCTAACGCTTCCCGGCACATCTCGTTTTCCAGCGCCGCTTTCATGATCATCGCCATCGCCGCCGGCGTACAGTAATTCTCCGGATCGTGAATACCGATGGGGTTGGTAAAATGCGCCTGATCCGAAAGCCCCAGTTCGGCTACTTTCTCATTCATCAGGTCTGCAAAATCTTCCACACTCCCTGCGGTGTAATAGGCCAATGCCATCGCCGCATCGCCGCCGGAAGGCAAGATCGTTCCGTAGAACAACTCGCGCACTGTCATCTCTTCGCCGATGGAATACCCCACCTGGGAGCATTCGTGGGAATACACAAAATTGGTGATCTCCTGCGTCATCACAAAGGTATCGTCCAGATCCGTGATATGCTCTGCTGCCGTCAGGATCGTCATTACCTTGGTCATGGACGCCGGATACATACGGTCAAAACCGTTCCGTTCCGCCACCACATGCCCGTCTTTTAGGTCGATCAAAATGCCGTAAGTCGACGCCACTTCTTCATTCCAGATGGCTTTGGTATCGCTGTCCGTAAACACTTCATATCCCGGGTAAAACAGATCGGGGTCTTCCGGAATCCCCTTCGGCGGCTCCGGTGTCGGTTCCGGCTCTTCTTCCGTCGGCGTCGCCATATTTTCTTCCAGTTCCAGGCGTTCTCCGCCGGCAAGCTCCAGTTCCGCGGTACTCGTTTCCCCGGCCGGTGTTTTGTTTTTTCGAGCGAGCACCAGCCCGATGATCCCTCCGATCAGGAGCACTACCACACATCCGATCGCGATCAGCTGCATACGGATCTGTCGTTTTCTTTCATAATACTTTTCCGAATACTGTCGTGTCCGTCCGTTCCGGTCCACAAACACTTCATCATGTTCTTTCCGGGTCATACTGCCTGCTTACACCCCCGGTCCTTGTTGCTTCTATACTTCATAAATACAATCATTCTCCGTTTTTCTTCTGCTCCGCATTCCGGTGCATCGAGAACTGATCCATGGGATAGTTCTTCAGATTTTCCAGAACCTTACGCTCATCCGCCTGTTTGATAAGGCCCTCTCTCGCCTTGGCGATCTCGTTCTCACTGCGGTGTCTGGACGGTCCGCCCACGCATCCGCCGGCGCAGATCATGCCTTCCACAAAATCTTCTTCCAGCCGGCCTGCTTTGAGTTTCAACAGCGCCACACGGCATTCCTGTCCGCCGGAACATTTGCAGAGTTTCACATCCTTTGTATCCACGCCGCGCTCTTCCATTACTTCCAGCACCGCCTTTGCCACACCGCCGGCATTGGCAAAGCGCTTGCCCCAGGTCGACGCCTCCTGATAGGAGTTGGGTGCCGGTTTGAGTTCCACATCCTTGGAACGCAGCAGGGCACGGAACTCGCCGAAGGTCAGTACATAGTCGGCGTTTCCTTCGATGCCGCCGTCCCGGCACTCGGATTTCTTTGCGATACAGGGTCCCACAAATACCGTGACACAGCCCGGATGGATCGCCTTCAGATAACGCGAAACCGCGCACATGGGCGAAACCGTCTGTGACATATTGTCCCGGTAAATGTCCGGGAATTCATTCTTCATCAGATTGACAAAGGCCGGGCAGCAGGAGGTCGTCATCTTTTTGCCTTCCTTCATCGCCGTTTCCCACTCCTCGGCCTCATAAGCCGCGGTCATATCGCCGCCCAGGCCCACTTCGACCATATCTTCAAAGCCGATCTCTTTGACTGCCTGACGAATGGATTCGAAAGTAATATCCTGCCCGAACTGGCCTTCCGTAGCCGGTGCACACATGATATAGACCTTACGGCCTGCCTTGTGCTCGAGGATCACATCCGCCACATAGGACTTGGATGAGATTGCACCAAACGGACACTGGTGAATGCAATGTCCGCACTCGATACATTTTTCTTCGTCGATCTGGCAGATGCCGTATTCGTTATAGGTGATCGCGCCAACCGGGCACGATTTTTTACAAGGGCGTTCCAGATGTGCGATCGCACTGTAGGGACACGCCGCCGCACATTTACCGCATTCCTTGCACTTCATCGGGTCGATATAGGCCCTGCGTCCGTTTACGCTGATGGCGCCGAACTGGCAGGAATTGTAGCACGCCTTGCCCATACAGGAACGGCAGTTATCCGTTACCAGATAGGACGAGATCGGGCATTCCTCACAGGCCGGTTCCAGCACATGTACCATCTTTTTGGAATTCTCCGTTTCCGGCGTGGGTGTTTTGCCCAGCGCCAGACGGATCCTCTGGCGGATCAGTTCCCGCTCTTTATAGATACAGCAGCGATAGGTGGCACGGGGGCCGGGGATCAGCTTGTATGTGATCCGCTCGTAATTCTCCTCGTCAAAATCACCCTTCCAGGCCAGCCTTGCTACTTCTTCGATCACTTTGTGTTTCAGTTTGAGAACATTTTCATCATTCGTAACCATGATCGTTCACCTTCCCGATACGATATTCTTTTTATCCCCCATCTGATGCTTTCTTTTTGAAAGCCTAAAAAAACTATTTCAATCCGCTCTGACGGTACGCCGCATCCACCACATGGGAAAGCAGCACGGAAGTCGTCACGCTGCCCACGCCGCCGGGTACCGGGGTGATGGCCTCCACGATGGGCTCCGCTTCCGCATAATTGACATCGCCGCACAGTTTGCCGTCCGGTCCCATATTGATGCCCACATCGATGACCGTCTGACCGGCACGCAGATATTCGCCGCCTACCACACCGGCACGTCCGGCTGCCACGATCACGATATCCGCTTCCTTCACTACCGAAGGCATATCCTGCGTTTTGGTATGGCAGATCGTTACCGTTCCGTTTTTCTTAAGCAGCATCATAGCCGCCGGCTTGCCGACCACCAGACTGCGCCCCACCACCACACACTTCTTTCCGGTGGGATCGATACCGTAATGATCCAGGATCTCCATACATGCTGACGGAGTACAAGGCGCATACCCGAGTGCCTTGCCCGCAAACACACCTGCCAGGGAGCCGTCCGTGATGCCGTCCACATCCTTTTCCGGCGCCAGCGCATTGATGATGCGTTCCTCATCCAGATGCTTCGGCAGCGGCCGGAACAGGAGCACGCCGTGGATCTGCTTATCGCGATTGACCTCATCGATCACCGCCAGCACATCCTCCTGCGTGGCATCTGCCGGCAGTACATATTTCTTATACGATACGCCCAGTGTCTCGCAGCGTTTCACCGCGCCGCGCTCGTAGGACAGATCATCCTCCCGCTCGCCCACACGGATGATGCCGAGGGTAGCGTCAATACCTTTTTCCTTCAGCGCCGCCACATCGGCTTTGATGCGCTCGTTCAACTGTGCATTTACTTCTTTTCCCAGTAACTGTTTTGCCATCGTCGATCTCCCTGTTTTATTTCAGTCTGCCCAGCACCTGCTCAAACACTGCATCGGCGCGTTTTCCGTATACATCCATCATCTCCATAGCTTCCTTGTTGTACTGCTCCGCCAGCGCACGGTCCGCCATCGATTTGGTATTGATAAATACATTTAACGATGCCCCGTACAAAGCCGACCGGCAGAATGTCGCTCCCACGCCGGCATCCGACAATGCGATCACGCTGCCCTTCTGTGCAAACTCTTCGATCAGTTCGATCGCGTCACAGCACTTGTGCATGATCTGCAGCGGTACCGCACAGGCATCTTTCAGAACGATCGCCATCACACGCTCCCGCTCCGCTTTTTCCTCGTCGGTATCCTTGGGCAGGCTGTAGGCCTTTGCCAGCGGCTCAAACGCCTTGGCATCTTCCTCCACCAATGCAAGCAGCTCCGCCTGCAGGGCATCTGCCTTTTCCTTCAAAGCAATGATGTCTGCTTCCACATCGGCATACTTTTTCTTGCCGACCGTAAGGGAACCGACCATATTTCCGAGTGCGCAGCCCAATGCTCCCACCAGTGCGCTGGCTCCGCCGCCTCCGGGCACCGGTGCCTTGGTGGACAGGATCTGCGTAAATTCTTCACAACTCAATTTGGTAAAATCCATAGCACATTTCCTCTTTTATGTTAATCAAAACGCTCGTTCATTATATCACACTCTGTCCGGGATTCCTATACCGAAACAAATGAAAAGACTGTGAACACCGTCACAGTCTTTGTGGGATCGCTTATTCGGCTTCCTCTGCCGCATCTTCAAATACAACGATATTCTTGCCGTGCTGCTTTCCGTAGTACATTCGTTCATCGGCCACCTTGATGATGTCATCCGGTTCGTGATAATCCTCCCGTTTCTCATCCAGCCCGATGGTGACCGTAACCGGGATCCGCTTGTTGTAAAAGATCGTCGGCGTGTTTTCAATGCACTTTCGGATGTACTCCATCTTTTCCTTTGCAACGGTCATATCATAATCCCGCATCAGAATGAGGATCTCTTCCCCGCCCCACCGGCAGATATCACAGCCCTGCATTTCTTTGCGTATCATGGCGGTAACATGCCGCAGCACTTCATCGCCGCCGTCATGCCCGTAGGAATCGTTGATGCGCTTAAAATTGTCCAGGTCGCAGAAGGCCACGCAGAAATGCTGCGACCGATCGTCCATCAACTGCTCCATCACCGGCAGGAATCCTCTTCGGTTCAAGAGTCCCGTCAGCGCATCCTCGTGTGCATCCGTGGACAATTGCTGATTCTTCTCTTCCAGCCGGTTGCGCTCCGTCTCACTGGAATAAATATACAGCACGTTGTAGAAGATCGTCGAAAACACCATCACAAAGGATGAAAACAGGATCAGAAACAGCCGAATGCCCGGTGTCACCCGGAAGACCGGTTCCACAGCATTAAAGCGGATATACAAAAACGCAAACAATCCGAAATCCAACGCCAGAAGCAGGGCAATGATCCAGCGTTTGGCTCCCTGAAACAGAAAGCATCCGAAGAAAATGATGATCGGCACGATGGCAAACAGGAAACAATAGGTTCCGCAGCGCAAGCCGATGAAATAGGTGGAAATCGTCGAATAGGCCGATACTTCCAAAAAGATACTGACATAAACCGGCATAATATAGCCGAGCTTGACCAGCACAATGCACACCAGATAAATGATCACGCTGATCGTATTGAACTGCACCAGCGGCGTCACATTGGCGATCGCGGTGGTCACCAGCAGCAGAACGTGAACGGCGCACAAAACCACAACTGCCACAAAGTTGCTGTTATGTACAAGAAAATGCATCAGTTTGTCCAGTAAGCCGTTTTTCTTCATGCAGATTCGTTCCTTCGCTGCTTCATATCGTCCGTTCCTTTTTCCTTATGCATTTAACACCAGTTTCCCGGCATCCTCTGCCGACAGCGGTCTGCCCCAAAGAAATCCCTGGATATAATCGCAGTCGATACTCCGCAGCGTTTCCAACTGTTCCGGCTCTTCCACACCTTCGGAGATCACATCAAATCCCATGATATGCCCCATGGAAATGATCGCCGCAACATACTGTCTGGAAGATTCGTTGGTGTTCATCTTATCAATAAAGGATTTGTCGATCTTTAACAGATTGGCTGGGAAACGGTTCAGATAACTGAGCGACGAATATCCCGTTCCGAAATCATCGATCGCGATCTGGATCCCCATACTCTTGATCTCGCCGATATACTGCAGCGCCTTGTCCACGGAATCGATCATGATCGACTCGGTGATCTCGATCTCCAGTTTGTCTGCCGGGATACCGCTGTCCCGCAGCAGGTTACGGATCTCCTCGATGAAATCATTTCGCATCAGATGGTGCACCGACGCATTGATGCTCAGCGTCAGATCCGCATCGGTTTTCTTTAACAGTTCCCCGAAAAACATGGCTGCTTTTCGGAACACAGCTCCGTCCACACGGTCGATCAGTCCCGTCTTTTCCGCCACCGGAATAAACTCGCCCGGACTGATGAAGTTGCCGTCCGCATCCTTCATACGGGCCAGCGCTTCAAAACCGCGCAGCTTGTGATCCATATCAAACTGCGGCTGCAGATTGAAAAAGATCGTATCATTCTCCAGCGCCGAACGGATCAGGTTTTCCATTTCCAGCAGATGCACGTTTTTCAGGATCTCCGGCGAGAACTTGCAAATGCGGTCGCCCGCCCCTGTTTTTTTACTTTCATTCATCGCCGCATTGGCATGGGAGATCAATGCATCCGCGTTATCGGCGTCTACCGGATATTCCGCATATCCGAAGCTGGCCGACACATACAGATCGCAGCCGTCGATCGTCATATTCTCACTGAGCGCATCGGCATACCGCCGGATCGTCTCCTGCAATTCCTGCTCATCGCTATAATCACGGACGATCAGGAAAAATTCATCTCCGCTGATCCGCGTGATATAGTGTCTGGATTCCCGGTCCTCATTATCCGAGATATTCTTCCATCGATCCGCCACTTCGACCAGCACGCGGTTTCCGGCATCAAATCCCAGCGTATCGTTGATGCTCTTAAAATGATTGATATCGATGGAAACCGCCGCAAACTTTTCTTCTTTTTCGGTCAGTTCCGAAATATACTCCGTAAACGCAAAACGGTTGGGCAATCCGGTCAGTACATCCGTATAACCCATATGTTTCAGTCGTGTGATCAGCTTGTACCTTGCGATGTGCGATGACATAAAGAAGGTCGCCAGTTCCAGCGTTTCCTTGATACGCATGGTCTCTTCCGGCGCAAAATTGGTGACCCAGATAAATCCCAGCTGTTCCAATCCCTGACGAAGCGGGAACAGGACCAGCGTTTTTACGCCTGCTTCCACCAGGGTCAGATACCAGGGATGGTTGACCTGACCGATGTGTTCCATATCGTGCTGATCCCGGATGATGATACAATCCCCTTCCGCGCCGATCATGCCTCTCCAGGAATCGGCTATCTCATAGAAATTGGGAAAACTGGTGACTCGCTTGATATTGCTGTCTGCCGTATAATCCGTAGCCAGTACGGAATAATCCGCTTCCTCGTCATTCATCAAAAGCACGGTACAGCCGACAGACTTGCAGATATGACGGATCTCATAGATCACGCTTCCCATGGCATCCTGCAGATTATCCGCCTTGTGCAGCCGGATACATGTGCGCAGAACATCGTTGGATGTCTGCGATGTCGAAAACGTATCCAGGATCGTATCCGCATTGCTTTGGGGTGCCGTCAGATAAACACAATAGAAATTGTTCCCGTCCTGATAGTCGACGGGTAAGCCATAGATGTCGAACCACACATCCACATTGCTGATGTGTGCATAGGTGTGAACCTCAGTTCTTAAAATCGCAGCCCGATAACAGACATCTTCAAAGCTGCGATTCTGTGGGAAATAGTCGGTATATATCGTACCGGAAACGAACGCGCCGCCTTCCGGATATTTGTCCTGCAGACGCAGATTGATAAAATCGATATACCCCTTATTTCCTGCTATAAAACGGATGTCTCCGTATCCCCCGTCATCCCTCTTCTCCACCGCGATCACTGCGGCCGGTGTAATAAAGGAATCAATAAAACCCTGAAAATCCATACTGGCCCCTTTTTTCACAGAACTGTATGTCACTTATACCAACTCTTATATATCCATGGTAGTCCGCAAGGGGCCATCCGTCAATCTTTTTTCGCTTTTCTTATTTCGATTTCTTTATCCGATGACTCTGCCGTTCTCCAGACGGATAATGCGGCTGCCGTATCCGGCACATTTTTCGGAATGCGTCACCTGCAGGATGGTCATATTCTTCTCCCGATTGAGGCGTGCAAACAGTTCCATGATCTCCTCACCGGAACGGCTGTCCAGATTTCCGGTGGGCTCATCGGCCAACACGATCTGCGGATGTCCCAGGATGGCTCTGGCGATAGCAACCCGTTGCTGCTGTCCGCCGGATAAGGTGGCCGGCATGGCGTTTCGCTTTTCGGTGAGCCCGGTGATCTTTAAGATCTCCTCCAGTTCTCCCAGCAGCGCGCTCTTCTTTTTGCCGTTGATCGTTGCCGGCAGCAGGATATTGTCTTCCACGCTCACATTCATAACCAGGTTGTAGAACTGGAACACAAAACCGATGTTGTCCAGGCGCAGTTGGGAAAGTTTCTCATCCTTCATCGGTCTGATCTCTTCCCCGCACACACGGATGCTGCCTTCAAAATCCCGATCCAGCCCGCCGATCAGATATAACAGCGTGGATTTGCCGGAGCCGGACGCCCCCATCAGTGACACAAACTCGCCCCGTTCCACCGTCATGTTGCAGTCATCCAGCACCTGATTGAGGCTGCTGCCGCTGCCGAATCTCTTACGAACATTGCTGACTTCTATGATATGATCCATAACTGATCTCCTCCTCTATGCCCTGCGTCATCACTCGTATTTTAACTGTTCGGAAAGTCTCATCTTTTTCATATTCCGGATTGGGAACAGCACCGTCACGGAAAAGATGAGCAGCATGATTCCCCACATCACAAAGACCTTTTCGTAATGCAGATCGATCGAGACCGCCAGTACCGCAGAATTCTGAAATGCCTTTTTGACGACGGCGATCAGCCCCATACCGATCAGGGTTCCCGTAGTCACCGCTGTCATACAAGTGATCAGCATCTCGCCGAACAGGATCTGTGCCATCCGTTTGCGGCTCATCGTCGTGGAAAGCAGTACCGCGCATTCTTTCTTTCTGCCTTCAAATCCGACCAGTTGATTACTGATCATACCCATGCAGCTCATAAACACACCGGCGAGGATCGCCGACCCGAGCAGACTTTGCGAGGTTGCATTGTCCCGTCGTTTTTCCTCCATCACCGCCGCCTTGGTCTTTGCAGAATACAGCACGCCCACGCCGTATTTCTTTAACTCTCTTGCCGTCTGTTCCGGCTGCGTACTTTGCACCAGCAGCATGGCCGGATGATCACGGAAGAGATTTTGATATTCTTTCAGAGAAACGACGATCGTGTCGGTTTTGGCCGTCAGCGTTCCGATCCCGACATATCCGCCGATCGTATATTCCCGCTCGATCGGTAATACACCGCGACTGTTATAGACGATGCGCAGGGGATCTCCGATCTGCAGTCCCCGTTCCCCGGCCCACGCCTGTTCCACATACACCTGATCGTCGGCGATCCGCTCCGGCAGACCATACAGTTCCCGAAACATACGATAGCCACCTTCCGGCATACCGTAAACCGTGGTCTGCACCGTCCCCGCCTCTTCACCGAAGCTCAGATCATCCGCATAACGATACACAAACTCCCTGTCCGTCACGCCCTCCAGATAATCCGTAAAGGCCAGATTTTTCGCATCTGCGATCCCTTCCACGATCACATCACAGTCGTAGGTATCGACCTCAAAGCGGTTTGCTATGGAGACGGCCAGCAAATAGATGATCATGCACATCGCCGCCGAAGTCGCGCACAGTCTGCCGCTGCCCACCGTGCTCTTTTTGGTGACCGCTTCCTTTGCCGCCAGCACCAGTCCGGCAGACTCTCTTTTTTCTCCGATCCGGATCAGTACCGAGGTCACGCCCTTCAGGATCATCGGATACAACAAGCCCAAGGCCATCACTGCCGCAACCAGGCAAAGCGCCGCCAGAAAGAAATTGGCTGCAAAAATCGCTGCCACCACGGCCACTGCCGCCAGCACCGCGCCCATCACGATCCCGCCTTTGTGCATTTTGTATTCCGTATCCCGATTGTCAAAGATGATATCCCGGATGGATACCCGCATGGCCCGAAGCACTGCCTTGAGCGGAATGAGGCACTCCACCAGAACCGCCCCCATGATCACACCGGCCACAGCTAAGGGAGACAACGCCGGGAACACCGGACGTGCGGATTCTTCTGCGATCCGGTTAACGCCGAACAACCAGTTATTCAAAGGTCCGCGCAGGAGCACATAGATCACGACTGCCAGTATACTGCCCAGGAGCGCATACATCACATTCTCCGCCAGCAGAACACCGGTCGTTTTCTTTGCACTGAGTCCCAGACTGCGAAGCGTTCCGATAAAGGACATGCGTTCTCCCACGATCCGCTCACTCACCGAAACCGTAACGAAGATCACGAGAAGCAGTGTCACCGTAAACAGAATGAACAGGTAGCCAAAGAGTTCGTTCAGCATTTTCTTCTCGGCGTCCGTAACCGCAAAACGCCCCACCATCGGCTCACCAAACTCTTCCTTCAGCATCGCTTCGGCCCGGTTGATCTGCGTATCATCCAAAATATCGATCAACACACGAACCGCAGGCGGCTTCCCGCAGAACAGAGTCTCCGCGCCTTTTGTATTGACCGCTGCGCTGATATCCGAATAAACATAACTCTTCGGATCCGTCGGCACGATCTCTCTTACACGGTATTCATGTTTTCCGCCTGCCTTGTCATGGATCGTAACCGTATCTCCGACTTCTGCCCCCACCAGATTTGCGTACGCACGGTTCAAAACGATCTCGTCGTCTTCGATCTGTGTGGTTTTTAAATTGAGCATTTCCCCGGCCAGTGCCGGATCCAGACAAGAGATTCGTACACTCTTTGTGGTAACGAACTGGTACTCGCCTTCCACATCCTCATATATGGTATCATTTAACACTGCTATGGTCAGGAGTTTGTACTCCGGCAGATCCGCAGGGATACGATCCAATTCCAGTTTGCGCATGACCGTATACAGATCCGTCGTTCCGCCATAGGCACGGATCTCTGCTTCCAGCACCTTGCGTTCGGTTCGCATCAGATCCAGACTAAAGAGCGCCGCAAACGAACAGACGCAGACGGCAAGCACCACAATAAAGGTCCGAAACGGCTTGCCGAAAATATTCTTCCAGGTTGATCTTAATACAATATTCATCTCTGTTTTCTCCGGTCTGTCATCTTAGTGCCATCTGGAAATACGATTTTCCGGCGCGATGTACATTCCGTCCCCCTCTTTGATTTCATAGACTTCGTAAAAAGCATCCGTTGTTGACAGGATCGCATTTGCACGGATCACATAAGGCGCGTGTGTATCCCGCCGAAGCAGTGCAAGGAATCGCCCAACCGTCGACTTTTCACACCAGGTCCTTGCGTAATTTTCAAAAACCGCTCTGCGTTCTTCCGGCGTATCGGCCAGCGTCATCAGGCATTCCATTCCGCTCAGATCCGCGTAGTTTTCGCCCAGTGTCCTCTGCCCGTCCACATGATACACGCCATACACCGTGAAGTTCTCCGCAAAATACCGCACCGCTTCTTCGTTTCGTGCATTCAGCTTTTCCAGATCACCGGCTCCGATCCATGCCGGATCGTACTGCCCGTTTTCATCATACAATATATTATTGCTGTCAAAGGCATGCCCGATTTCGTGCGCGATCGTATGCCCCAGTCCTCCCAGATTGGCTGCGTGATCTGCCTTCGGATCATAGAACGGTGCCCGCATGATCGCCGCGTTGACCTGTATGCTGTTGGTCGTCGAGAGGTACCATGCATTCATCTCCGTCATCGATTGAAACGGCACATTCCGATCCATCGGCCGGAACAGCTGCTGCAGTCTTTTCCGTAATGCCACACGGTGATAGCTCACATAGAATGTAAAGTAGTCCTCTCCGCTCACCTCCAGGTAATCCGCCGGATCGTGTCGTGTCACATTACTTCCCGTAATGCATACGATGTTTTCCAGTTTACGCAGCAGACCTGCTCTGGTCTCTTCACTGAGCCAGTCCGCTTCCGAGATCAACTCCCGATACCCGCCCCGGATTTCTTCAAACATCGCTCGTACCGCCGCATCTATTTCCTCCGTATAGTAGCGTTCCACATAAAGCGGCTCCAGTTCTGCCGGATACTCCCACAGGATCTCGTTTAGTACAATGTCCTCATCGGAACTGTAATCGTTAACGATATATTCCTCCAGTTCCTGATAAGAGTAGGCAACAAAGCGCGTATATACTCCGGCCAGTGCCGTGATCTTCCAGGTCTTGAGCGCATTCAGATTTTCTTCCGTCAATATGCCGTTCAGCGCCGCCAGCTGCCCCGGATCCGTCACACCGAAACGATCCGCCCGGTTCGGATCGATCCCACACGCCGTCAGATACCGGTCCAGATCGACCGCCGTTAAGAACGCATCCACCTGCGCTCTCGTATAGACCTTGTAATACGCTTCCTTTCGTTCACTGTGCATGGCCTCCAGATCCGTGCCGTAATACACTTCCGATCCGATCCTGCCAAACTCCTTTCCCCATTGGTCCGCCGTTTCCGTATCATGCCCCAGCGCACGCAGCATGGCAGTCCCCTGATTTTTCAGATCGTTAAATGCCCGCGCATTGTCCTCCGCATCATCAAAGTGCGTATCCAGGATCGCATCGTACGGCACAAAAGCCGGAATGATATTCCCGCTTCCGTCGGTATCGATATCGCCGTCCAGATTCAGGATCGAAGGAACACCGTAGTCCATCCACAGCATCGCATCCATATCCATAAACTCTTCCAGCGAACCGATGGCATCGATCTGCTGAAACAGCGCCTCCAGCTCCGCCGGCACCGGTGTATTTTCAAAATCATATGCCGCATACAATTCACAGGCCCGCCGGATCAGGTCTTCCTCCGTACCGGCCTCATATCCATCTCCTGCAACTACCTCACGAACAATTGCCTTCCGTTCTTCGTCCACCGGATGATTATCAAAAGCCCCCGCGCAGGTGCTCTCCCCGTACGGAAACTCCGCATTCGCCAGGGTATCCGCATTTACATAGTAATAAAAATCATCTTCCAACCGTGCCGGTGTCGGCTGCGGTTCCACACTCGCCGCGACCGGTGCCGTCGTTGCTGTTGTCTTGCCGCAGGCGCCCAGTGCAAACGACAGCAAGAGACACCCTATGGCCCTTCTTTTTCTCCCCTTCATAAAATCCCCTCACACTACTGATGAATTCTTCAAAAAAACGATAGCCTCAAAGTTCCGCTATCCCGTATCGCAATATCGGTGAATATAAAAAGACTGCTGCCGGGCACCCCCGGCAATGTTTATTGCCACTCTTCGTGAATATGAATTTGACTGCCCCCTCAGGCAACAAACAAGGCCATTATACTATGTAAGCGCTCACATGTCACGAAAAAAGAAACATCGCCCTTTCGGGAAATGTTTCTCTTTTCATTTCTCTCGTGTGATTTTTATTTCGAAAGCAGCTGGATATTCATATCCACCGTCCCCGTAATGCCGTCCACATGGCCTTCTTCGCTGTACTGCCAGAAAGCAAACCAATAGGGTGTCTGCGGAAGCATTTCGTAATCCGCATACCAGATCGGATATTGCGTCAACTTCCGCAGATCAAACTGAAATGCTTCCCAGACCATATTGCTGTAGATCATCGGCTGGTAACCCGCCTCCGCGATCGTCTCGCAAAATGCGATCGTGTTGGCGGTAAACTGTTCTCCCGAAACGTCATCGGTTCTAGCCGTATCGTTTTTGATCGTCTCCGGATCGTACACCACCGGCAGTTGCAATTCCGCACCGTTCAACAATCCGATCACAAACTCCGCTTCTTCCCGTGCTTCCGCTTCGTTGATCGCCTGCGCAAAAAAGTATACACCGACATCGATGCCCTGCTCCTGCGCGCCCCGCAGGTTGTCCGCAAACATCGGATCCTCCATCAGATTTCCGGCCGTACCATATCCGCGGCAACCGATGCGGATAAAGACAAAGGTGATCCCGTCCGCTTTTACTTTTTCCCAGTCGATCTCGCCCTGGTACTTGGAGATATCGATCCCGATCCGGGATGCATACGCCGCATCTTCATAAGTCAGGCGATCGCCCTCGTGCACAAAGCATTCGTTATCGTAGGCTCTTTGCGGAACATCCGTAAGGATCGTGGTCTCGTATTCCTCACCGAAGGCATCCCGAAATACCAAAACCGGCTCCGCTTCCGGTGTCGGTTCCTCCGGTGCTTCGGTGGGTGCTTCCGGTTCCTCCAATTGCATCCCCGCCGCATCGTTGATCGTAAGCTCCACCGGTGGTGCCTGGGTCGGCGCTTGCGGTTTTTCCTCTCCGCATCCGATCAGCATTGCCACAACTCCGATCGCTATGGCCATCTGCTTCATCCGTTTCATCGTTTTGTATCCTGCACTCCCATCGTTTTGGACCTTTTCTTATTACACATATCTATTCTATCATGCTTCCCACCCGCCGAAAAGAAAAAGCCTGTTGCTGCAACTCCGCAACAACAGGCTTTGAAAAATTGTAGCAGATGTTTCCAAAATAGCCATCCATTCGGGTTTGCATTTTTGCTACTATATGTTGCCCTTCATTGCTATTTCGTAAATACATAGAAGCAGGGCTTGGGCTGATACTCTCCGTCAAAGAGTAAGGGCATCTGCGGCAGGCCTGTGGTATTGCCGCCGCCCACATTGGAACGGGACTGCAGCCAGGAGTAATGATCCACCGTTCCCCAGAAGGTGATGCCGCAGACTTCCACATCGTCTTCGGCATTGACCGTATTGATCGTATAGTAGATCATATTGTAGCGTTTACGCAGTCTTTCGTTTTCTTCGTCCACCGCCTCGGCACTGCCGTCATAACTGCTGCTGGCACTGATATCCATCTCGGTGATCTGCACCTTTCCGACGATCGCGCAATACTGCTTGATCGCATTGGAGATCGCTGTTTCGCTGGGGCTGGTCATTCCGTAGTGTCCCTGCATTCCCATTGCCGTGATGCGGGTTCCCACGCCCGGTTCGCCTTCCTCTGCCTTCACCGCTTCTAACAGTTCCGCGATGCCGTTTGCTTTTCTCGCATCGCATTCGTTGTAATCGTTATAGTAGAGTTCCAGATCCGCCGGTGCATATTTGTTTGCATAACGGAATGCATTGATGATATATTCGTTGCTCTGATAGACATGCCACCAACTGGAATTGCTTCCGTGACGGTCTTCGCTCAGCGATTCATTCGGATTCTCCGCATCGGAACGATAGGTGGCCGTTCCGTCGCTGATCGCCTCGTTTACCACATCCCATCCGTAAAAGAGATCTTTGTACTTGCTGTCCTCTCCGGTATATCTGGTCAGCACCGTACGGATGTACCACTCCAGGCGCTTATCCATCTGTGCCGCGCTGACATACGGCTGGTTCTTGTCGTATTTCTCATGAAAGAACCATTCCGGTGTCTGCGAATGCCACACCAATACATGCCCGCGCACTTTGATCTCACGATCCGGATGCGCTTCATTCCACGCTAAGATCTGATCCAGGATCTTGTCCGCTCTGGAATAATCCAAAACCGGAACCTCTATGCTTTCCCCGTTCAGTTCTGCGATCTCGGTTCCCGGGCAGGTACTCACAGAGTAGCCTACCAATGCATCCGGCTTCAGTTCGTTTCCGAGGGTCACTCTCTCGAAATGTGTGGTGATGATATCCCACACCTTCGGATCATCCGCTTCAAATCCGGTCACTTCGCAGCCTATGAAACCGCCCATCTTTTCCCGCACCGCATCCCGAAGGACCGGTACCGCTTCCGGGTTCTGTGCCTCCTGCGGTTCCTGTCCTTCGTCAACGACCGGAGTTTCTTCTACGGGAGCCGTAGTCTCTTCCCCATCTGCAATCGTCGGTGCCTCCGTAACTACGCCGGTCTCCGGTTGCACCTCGGTATTTACTCCTTCTTTTGCTTCACATCCGCCCAGCAGCATCGACGCCAGCAGGATCATTATCAACGCTCGTTTCATCTTTTTTCTCCAAACCTTTTTCTGATGATCTCTTTACTGCTCTCTCGCAGCAAACAGTGCTATTATAATATAAAACCAAAAGCGTGTCACGAAATTAAAAA